>CAYOKA010000092.1:0-9168 GCA_964404395.1 uncultured Oscillospiraceae bacterium
AGGCCATAGTGAACATGCCGTATATTGGGAGCTTTGCGCTGCAGCTCATAAAGGGCGTCAAAATAATAGTCATTTTGCGATCGCGATTGCTTGGCAATGTCCGTGTTGCCATAATAGCCGGAACAGTGCAGCCAAATCCAATCAGCATGGGTACGAAGCTGCGGCCTGAAAGACCAATCCTCCGAAGCAGCTTGTCCATAACAAATGCCACGCGTGCCATATATCCACTATCCTCAAGAAGGGATAGAAAGAAGAAAAGTACAACTATGGTTGGTATAAAGGATAACACGCTGCCTACGCCGGCAAAAGCGCCGTCAACGACCAAGGATATCATTACCGGGTTGAAGCCGCCCGAGGTCAGCGCATACCTCACTGTCTCACTGATCCGGGTAATCCCGCTTCCCAGCAGATCGCTGAGGAAACTGCCGATCACACCGAAGGTCAGCCAAAAAATTATTACCATGATAGACAGAAAAATTGGCAGGGCAAGATATTTATGCGTTAAAACCTTATCTATTTCTATGCTGCGAAGATGGTGCTTGTTCACCTTTGGTTTCACAACCGCCGTTGTACAGAGCTTGTCAATAAAGCTATAACGCATATCTGCAATTGCGGCCTTTCTATCTGTCCCCATGGAATACTCCATCTCCTTGACGCTTTCGTCAATGGAGGATTTCTCGGAACCTGTAAGCATTAGTGATTCTAATAGAGGCTGGTCGCCTTCTACGATCTTTGTTGCCGCAAATCTCCCGGGCACTTCGATGCGTTCAGCATGGTCTTCTATAAGATGAGTAACTGCGTGAATTGTCCTATGCACTGCGCCACTACAGAAATCCAGCCTTTTAGGGAGAATCTTTGCTTCGGCTGTTCTTATAGCAATATCGATAAGCTCGTCAATGCCCTCGTTTTTGCCGGCTGAGATTGGAACTACAGGAACGCCCAGCTCTTCCTGCATCCTGGCAATTTTGATGGTTCCGCCGTTTGATCTTACCTCATCCATCATGTTGAGCGCAATAACCATGGGAGTGTTAAGCTCAATTAGCTGCAGGCTTAGATAAAGATTGCGCTCAATATTTGTGGCGTCTACTATGTTGATGATGGCATTTGGTTGCTGCTTTATTATGAAATCCCGGGTAACGATTTCTTCACTGGAATAGGGGGAAAGGGAATAGATACCCGGAAGATCTACAACGGTTATGTTCTTGTGTCCCCGGATAATCCCTTCTTTACTTTCCACCGTAACGCCGGGGAAGTTACTCACATGCTGGTTGGCCCCGGTTAATTGATTGAAAAGTGTTGTCTTTCCGCTATTTTGGTTTCCTACAAGTGCAAATTTCATATAATTGTCCTCTATCTAGTTTTTAGTCCTCTACTTCTATTTTTTTTGCATCGTCTACGCGCAATGTAAGCTCGTAGCCCCTCAATGTCAATTCAACAGGATCTCCCATCGGAGCGAATTTGCGGATCATTACCTGCGTATTCGGGGTCAATCCCATGTCCAGCAAGCGATCACGCAGGGTTCCATTCCCGTGTACTGAAATGATTTTTGACTTTTTTCCTATTTCCAGCTTATCCAATGTCATTGTGCTATATCTCCTATTCTAAATGTGATTGCAAGCGGTTAAACAAGTCAGCTCCAGTTTCCTGATGAAGTTAGCATACGCTAACACATGTTTTTATCATTAGGGGTTAGCATATGCTAATCCCCTTCAAAAATTATTTTACGCTAAGAGGCTTTGTTTGTCAATAATAAAAACTGAGTAACAATGCAAAAGGAATTATATGTAAAAATGTTGCGGGAGTGATTGTGAAATGCTAGTATATATGGAGGAAACACTTGGGAAGAGGAGGGTGAGAAGTTGAAACTGCATGAATCCGGAGAAAATTATCTTGAAACGATTTATATTCTATCAAATGAGACCGGATATGTCCGTTCTGTTGATGTTGCTCATGCCATGTCCTTTTCAAAGCCAAGTGTAAGTCGGGCTATGTCAATTTTAAAAAAAGCCGGGCATATAGAGGTGGACAAGGATGGTCAGATTAAGCTGACAAAATCCGGGCTTACTATTGCAAAGCGAATATATAGCCGTCACAACCTGCTGACGGATTATTTGGTTGCCCTTGGTGTGAGTAGCGAAACGGCAGCGGCGGATGCCTGTCGGATGGAGCATGTTATTAGCCAGGAAACCTTTGAAAAAATTGAAGCCCACATAAAAAAACATTTAGTGACCAATAATAAATCCTTGTAATTCCGGTTTTATTTAAAAATTTTTGGTAGAATTATATCTGCTGAGGGTATCTATAAAATTGAAGATAAAGAAATCGATTTCTTATAAATAAAAAGTATTGTGATAAAGGAGAATATCATGGCTGAACTTAAAGGAACGAAAACAGAAAAAAATCTTTTAGCTGCATTTGCAGGCGAGGCACAGGCAAGAACCAAGTATACCTATTATGCATCTCAGGCGAAAAAGGAAGGTTATGAGCAAATGTCTGCCATCTTCCTTGAAACAGCAGAGAATGAGAAGGAACACGCAAAATTGTGGTTCAAAGCATTAAATGGCGGTAAGGTCGGCCCAACAACGAAAAACCTGAAGGATGCAGCAGAGGGCGAGCATTATGAATGGTCCGATATGTATAAGGGCTTTGCGAAAGATGCTCGGGAAGAGGGCTTTGAGGAGCTGGCCGAATCATTTGAAATGGTAGCGGACGTTGAGAAGAAGCATGAGGAGCGTTATCTGAAGCTGCTGAAAAATCTGGAGGAAGGAAAGGTCTTCATGAAGGATGGAACAGTCGCTTGGAAGTGTAGAAACTGCGGACACATTCATGTGGGAGTTTCTGCTCCTGAGGTTTGCCCGGTTTGCAATCATGCCATGGCATATTTTGAAGTGAATGCAGAGAATTATTAATTATTAGTTAGTAGACCTTAAGGAAGCAGGGAGCAATTCAACTGCTTCCTTTTTTGCCCCTTTGGTCCAAATGCCTAAAGAAACAGCGCTGACGGTTCACCTTCTTTTAGACGACATAAACGGTTGAAAAACTAATCTAGTCGTTCTATAATATAGTCTAGTAATTATTTTATGTAGCACGGCTAAAGCACGGTGGTGTTATCAATTATATAAAATCTTTTATTATGTTTGAAGAATGGAAGGATGGAGAAAATGCCTATTACTGAATTTTTGTCGCGCAATGCCAGAGAGTACGGACATGAGACATGCCTCACAGAGATCAATCTGGATCTTCAGGAACGCCACAATGTCATATGGCGGGAGTACGAGCTAATAGAAAACAACCCGGCGGGCGAGTATCGGCGTGAAATGACCTGGCGTGTTTTTGACGAAAAAGCGAATCGATTTGCGAATCTTTTAATGCGCAGAGGTATTAAGAAGGGCGATAAGGTAGCTATTCTATTAATGAATTGCCTTGAGTGGTTGCCCATCTATTTTGGAATTTTAAAAGCCGGTGCTATTGCGGTGCCTCTCAACTTTCGATATACGGCGGAAGAAATAAAGTATTGCCTGGATTTATCTGATACGGTTGCACTTATATTCGGCCCTGAGTTTATCAGCCGTTTAGATGCAGTTCAGGATCAGATTACAAAGCTGAGACTTCTATTTTTTGCAGGAGAGAATCGCCCGATTTATGCTGAAAGCTATGATCGACTTACGGCCAATTGCTCATCCGAGCCGCCTCAAGTTAGCATCTTGGATGAGGATGATGCTGTCATTTATTTTTCATCGGGAACCACCGGTTTCCCTAAAGCAATCCTGCATACTCATTCCAGTCTGATGTCTGCATGCTATACAGAGCAGAAGCATCACGGACAAACTCGTGATGATAACTTCCTATGTATTCCGCCCCTTTATCATACCGGCGCAAAGATGCATTGGTTTGGGAGCCTGGTCTCAGGCAGCAAAGCTGTTTTGCTACGCGGGATTAAACCGGAATGGATATTGAGAACGGTTTCCGAGGAGAAGATTACCATTGTATGGCTTTTAGTTCCCTGGGCACAGGATATCCTTGATGCAATAGATAGTGGGGAAGTAAAGCTGGAGGATTATGATCTATCAGGGTGGAGGCTTATGCATATTGGTGCGCAGCCTGTTCCACCAAGCTTGATTCATCGTTGGAAGAAATATTTTCCAAACCATTTTTATGATACGAATTATGGCCTTAGTGAGTCTATCGGCCCGGGATGTGTACATTTGGGAATTGAAAACATTCATAAGGTTGGCGCAATCGGGAAACCCGGTTACAACTGGGAGGCCAGGATTGTTGATGATAAGGGAAGCGACGTTGATTGCGGACAGGTTGGAGAATTGGCAGTAAGAGGACCCGGCCTGATGAAATGCTACTATAACGATCCAAAATCCACTGATGCTGTACTCAGGGGCGGCTGGCTCTTTACAGGAGATATGGCAAAAACGGATGAAGACGGTTTCATTTATTTAGTCGACAGGAAGAAGGATGTAATAATCAGTGGCGGAGAAAACATATATCCAGTGCAGATTGAGGACTTTTTGCGTACAAATGATGCGATAAAGGATGTAGCAGTCATTGGCCTGCCCGATAATCGGCTTGGCGAAATATCAGCAGCAGTAATTGAGCTGAAACCGGAGAGCAAGTGTACTCAGGACGATATAATGGACTTTTGTGTTACCCTGCCGCGTTATAAACGGCCGCGAAAGATTATTTTTGACAGGGTTCCCCGCAATCCTACCGGTAAAATTGAAAAACCACGCTTAAGGGAAAAATATGGTGTTGCTAATTTGGTTGCAGATCAAACAAAGGGGTAAACAGAGGGCGCCAAAATACCCAACAGCAGTTATTTCTTTACATCTCCGACAAATTGAGATAATATTAGAGGTAATTAGACAAAATTCCATTTCCACTAATAACATTTACAGGGAGGTATTGCTATGAGCAGTAAAAAACAGACGATCCTCATCTGCGATGATTCTCTTTTGGTTAGAAAAAAAATGAGGGATTGTTTGACCGGATTAGGCGACTTTAATGTTCTGGAGGCATCAAGCGGCGAGAGCTCTATTGAAGTGTTCAGACAGAACAATCCCGATTTGGTCTTTCTTGACATCGTTATGCCGGATAAAACCGGTATAGATGCATTACGTGAGATGAGGAGGATAAATAGCGAAGCGAAGGTTATTATGCTGTCATCGTCCGGTACAAAAAAGCACTTGAGAGAATCCATGGATGCCGGAGCATCAGATTTTATCCAAAAGCCCTGGGAAGAGGCTCAGATTGAACATATAGTCAAGAATATTCTCAAATAGGGGGGGAAAAGCATGTATAGCCAATACTTTGGACAGTATCTTCTTAACAAAAATCTTATTAAGCCGGAACAATTGGCCGATGCCCTTGAATATCAGCGCTCCGCACACTTAAAGCTCGGTGTTATCGCAATTAATGCAGGGTACATGACGCCTGAACAGGTTGAGCAGGTACATGGCATGCAAAAGAGGGTTGATAAGAGGTTTGGCGAGCTTGCTGTAGAGCAGGGGTATATTAACGAGGAGCAGCTTAATACCATGCTGAATACGCAGAAGCAGGGGCATCTGATGTTGGGGCAGGCATTGATAGATCGCAATCACTTTACAATTGAGCAGTTGCGTAGTGCATTGGATAGCTACAAAAGTGAAGCCGGTATGTCCGGTAGACAATTTAATGTAATAAGGAATAACTACACCCAACAGATCAAGGATATCTTCCAGGACTATGGAGAGGGAATGATGAGTCAGATCTACAGCGACTATGTTACTCTTTTGATTAAAAATATCATCCGTTTCATAGATGATAACCCAACGGTGGAAATTAATCAGCTTAAGTCCGACCTTATTACAGAATGGTACGTGGAGCAGAAGATTTTGGGTAAAATCAATATACATACGGCAATTGCCGCTGATACGGATGTTTTTGTAAAGATGGCGTGCAAGTTCGCCCAAGAGGATATTGACGAGCCTGATGAGTTAGCACAGGCTTCCGTAGGAGAGTTTTTGAATCTACAAAATGGGATATTTTTGGTCAATATGTCAAATAACGGTGTAGAGCTTGAGATGAGTCCCCAGATGGTATCCAAGGACTACACTTTAAATTGTCCGGAAAAGGCATATATCATATCTTGCAACTTAATATGGGGCAAATTTGATGTCATACTAATTTGAGTTTAAGAGATAAAGCAAAGCAGAAAAGGGTCAAGGACATTATGGTGTCTGAGACCCTTTTTAGGTATGACGAGCAGCTTTACTCTATTCGGAATGCCTTATAGGTTGCTTGTTGAAGGTTCATAGTAAACTCCGTGGTATCACCTGATGTAATGCCTTCGATTTCAAAACCGGTGAGTAAATCTACCAGCCTTGCGTCCTGTCTGTCTATGACCACCCTTATATTCTCCGGATATGGCAGGAAGGATTCTACTACAAATGTATCGTTATCATAGGTAAACAGGCCGATTTTTGCCTTGGCGTCTATGGAAACCGGACAAGTGCCCTTGAAGGTTTTCCTTATCAGATTCAGGACTTCCTTA
Organism: uncultured Oscillospiraceae bacterium; assembly: GCA_964404395.1. Classification (GTDB taxonomy): domain Bacteria; phylum Bacillota; class Clostridia; order Acetivibrionales; family DTU013; genus JAAYBT01. The sequence goes on from CAYOKA010000092.1 coordinate 6,542, forward strand.
GGATAATGGTATAGGTCGCCTTGGTCATCAGGTATTGTCAGGATAAACAGGTGGCCCTTCCCGTAGTTGATGGCAATTAGTACAGGTGTGTTGTTGTCTGTTCCCAAGCCTTCGGCCAGCGGCCATACATCGTTGTTGCTAACATTTATTCGGGGAAGAAGGATAGCTTTGTCTGAAACCGCAACGGCGTCAAGGTTAAGGCCTGTCCCAGATATACCATATCTGCTGACCAGAGCTTTGCCGCCTGACCAGCGAATATTAGCCAGCTGTCCCAGCCCTTTATCTGCCAGAGCCTTTACAAGACCCGAGGTAATAATGACATCTCCGCCATTTAGCAGACTTTTTTCAATTTTACCTACAATCTGTGGATCCTTTGCGGCACCTTGCGTAAGGAATATCTTTGAATGCCCTTGTGGATATTCAGGATACGGCTCTAAGGGGATTCCCAACATTCCTACATAATTGTGGAGATAGTCCTCTTCATAGGAATGGTATGGTATGTAGCACGAGGTGCCTACCGGGTTTCCAAGCCGTCCCAGGAATTCATCTATTTCATCAAATGCATATCCGGCCAGTGGAGTAAAGATACTCCAACGCTTATCCATCAATGCCGACAGACAGAATAGTGTAACCTCCTTTGGCTTAGAAAACAAGGTGAGATATGCCTGTTCTACATAATAATTGAGGTTGCCTCTGCATTCAAACGGGTCAAACCAGCCACCACCGTTTTTCCCCGGCTTGACATTTTCAAAATATCTCATAATAAAATAGCTGAGGTATCTTGGTAGATGCTGCTGTGTGTATAGAGGATCCCTTGTTTCCGTACCGGTGTAAATCATGTCGAAGACAGTGGGCTTATATTCAAGATTGTAGCCTGTTTCCTGGAAGCACTCGTACCAGTTAGGGAACTTGACAATCATATTCACCTTTGGATTGACTCTTTTGGCAGGCTCCAATACCAGCTCATCGGAAACCTCCTTCATAAGCCCGAGCCTAAATTCTGACCAGCTTTGGTCGCCCTTTGCCTTTATGCAGGAAGTACACTTGCAGTTGGTAAAATAGAAATCGTCCAGAATAATCTCATCAAAAAGCGATGCTGTCATCTCTATTGCTGCCTTCAATCTGTCCCTGTGCTCCTGATTCGTATAGCAAAGAGAAGTGAAACCAAAAGAATTCTTTTGACCTCCATCAGTTGTTGTAATGCCTCCTGAAGTCTTTAGTCCCTTGTTCTCAAAGAACTCCTTCAGCCGCAGCATCTTATCTCGCTCAATAAGCTCGCCGCTACGGTATGTTTCAAGATAAATCTTATCAATATGCACATGCTTTTCAATGAAGCTTAATTCCTTTTCGAATTCCTGTAAGTCTCCAATAGCGATTAGATTTGCCACAGGTGCATACAGCGCAGTGGTAAAATTGTTGTAGCTCATAAGCCCTCCTTGTTATCGAATACTATGTAGTGACAGACTTTCATTCATGCCCGCAATACGTTGTGTACACCTATATACTACAACATCCGGCTTTGAAAAGCTATAAATGCGGTCACAGTATTACACCAACTATTCATATAATAGCATAAGAATCTGTTACAATAGATGATTCATATTATTGATGCCTGATGGGAGATGATGTCCCTTGTTCAGAAGCAATGTTGCCGGAAAGCATTTGATGCGGATACGCACAGCGTTTAGAGAGGATGGCTTCGAGATTAAAAAGATCATTACATATAAGGGCAAAAGAGGTGTCGCCGCCGAGAACAGGTCCATATTGAACTACGATACGGGCAAACCCAAAAGGGCCTATTACCTGGAAGGAAGCCCTTATGAAATGGGCTATCTAATGGGAAGCTTAGCTGAGAGGGAGATTGAACTGATGATGGATTACACCGATAGGGTGGTGTTTTCCTTCATCGGCAGTAAGGTGCTTGAGAAGGCTAAGCTAATTCAACGCACCCTTATTAGGTTGGTGTATGAGCTATCGAAAACTGCTATCCAAAAGCTGCCTGAGGAGATTCGAGAGGAAATCCGCGGGATCTATGATGGATGTAAAAAAAGCAATGCCAAAACATCAGTAAATATTGAGCGTCTGACAGTTCTTAATATTGGGATTGATATTATGTGTTCCATGGTTTATTCAGGTAACTTTTTAAAGAGGGATGTTGAGGAAATCGAAGCTGATGATTTCAGAATACCGATGATGTGTAATGCACTGACTGTATGCGGTAAAAGTGCGGCGGGCGGATTTTATTTTGGCAGGGATTTCACGTTTCCGTCTTCAGACGTTTTTCAGGATACTGCTGCGCCGATAATATATAATCCTGAAAGCACTACCAGCTACATGGGGCGCATGGCAATTCCCTTTGTCAATATTGCGGCTCCGGGAATGATTGGCAGTATAGCGGCAATGAATCTTGAGGGTGTTGCGCTGGGTGTTAACATGTCGCCGGGAGCAAATTGCACTCCGAGGAATATTGGCATTAATTCTCTACTGATGGCTCGAATGTGTGCCCAATACGGGAGCAGTGCGGAGGCGGCGGCCAATCTGATGGCGGAGCTGCCAAAAGGCGTGTCATGGCTTTATATCATAGCGGATGGTAAAACAGGCCGTTCATGTGCGGCAGAGGCAGGGGC
>CAYOKA010000093.1:0-9151 GCA_964404395.1 uncultured Oscillospiraceae bacterium
AATATGTATGTTTTTCGTCTTGCTTTGGAATCTAGACTCAATGTAGTGCGAGGCTTCAGAGTAGTTATTTCCTTGAAATCAGACAACCTTTCGTTCCAGAATTTTATATCAGATTTGAACCTTGCCGATTCAAAATAGTCTTTTTCTCTTAAAATAAAATCTATATAGGATGGTTTCTTTGATAAATCAATCTCGTCGCCATTTTTCAATTTGGAATAATACTCGACTATGCTGTTCCCAACTATACTCATAGACCATGCATCTGAAATCAAATGATGCATTTTTACAAAAAAGCCGCCAACATTTTCACTGATTTTTATCAAATCAAAATGAAACAGGTCGCTATTCAGTAGAACAAACGGTTCTCTAGACCTAGCTTGATCCCAGGCAAACAGTTCTTCATCAGATGAATTGCTGAAATCGATAAATTCCAGCTCTTTGTATACATAATCAGAAACATATTGGTATGGCTCATTGTCTTTTTCTGTGAATCTAAATCGAATAGCATCATTCTTCTCAATCAGCAGATTCACAGCCTTTTCCAATATGCAATAATCAATATCCCCCTGCAATTTCAACGTTGCTGCAATAGTGCCTATACTGGTACCAGGATATAGCTTCTCAGTATACCATATACCCCTCTGTGGATGAGTAAGTGGATAATACTCGATATCACATCGCATGACTAACACCCCGTTATCTTTAGTAAAATACATAAATAAGCTACATAAAACACCTTTAATCAATATTATATTGTTTTTTTAAACTGAACACAAGAGCTAATTGTGAAATTTTGGTTAAATTTATAAAAAAGTGCTAATTTAAATCATTTAAGCGAAACTATTGTAACACCGGATTCTCCCTCGCCATATTTGCCAAGCCTGTAGCCGCTTACATGGCTACTGTTCTTTAGAAACTGGTGCACTCCATTGCGTAGCACACCGGTGCCCTTCCCATGGATAATGGTAACCTCGTGAAGTCCGGCAATAGCGGCGTCGTCCAAATATTTGCTCAGAACCAGCACAGCTTCATCCACATTTGTTCCCCTTATATCGATTTGAGGCGAAACACTCATAGCTTTTGAAATACCAATCCTGCCGGCCCCTATCTTTTCTATTTCTTGCGCCTGCTCGTCTATGAGCTTTAGGTTTGTGATGTGCACATTTATTTTCATTATTCCGGCCTGTACCAACACTTCCTTGTCATTATTCGGAGCGGTCAGAACGGTTCCCTTTTTGTTTAGATTTACAATCAGCACACTATCCCCCGGCTTCAAATTCTCGGGAGGCTTAATGTAGCCTTGCCTCGGAAACAGGCTCTCGGTAAGCGAGCCCTCCAGTTGGCCTATGTTGTTCCTCAGCTTAGCCTTCACCTCTTCAGCGGCCCTGTTTCTGGCTACCTCATCCTGCTCCTTTGCGGCGCGCTTCGTGTCCTCAAGTATGCCCTCCGCATCCTGCTTAGCGCCAAGCAGAATCCCTCTGGCTTCTTCACGAGCCTCACGCAGCAGCTTCTCCTTTTGCATAGATAATTTCTGCTTCTGTCCCTCCAGCTCTTTTTTTAAGGTTTCGATTTCAAGCCGATATTTTTCAGCCTGGAGTCTTTCTTTTTCAGAATCGCTGCGATTCTTTTCGATAGTCATCAGAACATCTTCAAATTCTATCTCCTCACCTGATAAAAACTCTTTGGCTTTCTCGAGGATATCCTCCTGCAGGCCAAGCCTTCTTGATATGGCAAATGCATTACTCTTTCCGGGAACTCCGATAAGCAGGTTGTAGGTAGGCCTCAGCGTTTCCACATCAAATTCGCAGCAGGCATTTTCAACGCCCCGGGTAGTCAATGCATAAACCTTAAGCTCACTGTAGTGGGTCGTGGCCACTGTGACAGCTCCTATCCCATGCAGCCTCTCCAGTATTGCCATGGCCAGTGCTGCGCCCTCTGTTGGGTCGGTACCTGCCCCAAGCTCATCAAAGAGCACTAAGGAATTCTCATCAGCTTCTGTAATTATTTTTACAATGTTGGTCATGTGGGATGAAAATGTACTCAGACTCTGCTCTATGCTCTGCTCGTCTCCTATGTCGGCGTATACTTTGTCAAATACACCCAATTCCGTCCCATCGGCAGCCGGAACATGAAGCCCTGCCTGTGCCATCAGCGTGAACAGCCCCAATGTTTTTAATGTAACAGTCTTACCCCCTGTATTAGGGCCGGTAACCACAAGGGTATTAAAGCTGCCCCCTACCCACAAATTAATCGGCACAACTGTTTTACTGTCCAGCAGAGGGTGCCTGCCTTTCTTTATATTCACCTTTTTCTCATGATTCAGCTTCGGGCAAACACAGTTCAAATCAAGGCTCAGCTTTGCCTTGGCAAATGCAAAATCCAGGTCGGCAAAGATCGCAACATTAGCCTTCAGTGGTTCCAGAATTTCATAAACATCCGCTGTCAATTCATGCAATATCCGCTCAATTTCCAGCTGCTCCTTTGCTCTCAACTGCTTTATACTGTTATTAGCCTCCACTACGGCCATGGGTTCCACGTACAAGGTTGCGCCGCTGGCCGATGAGTCATGTACCAGACCCGGCACATCATTTTTGTATTCAGCCTTGACAGGGATGACATAACGGTCGCCCCTGAGCGTAACAATAGATTCCTGCATCATTTTCTGATATTTTGAAGAACGAGTCATACTGTCGAGCTTTTCCTTGATAGAGTTCTGCTGTTCTTTAATCTGCCTTCTGATACGTGATAGAGTATTGCTTGCGCTATCAGCAATTTCTTCCTCGCTTACAATGGCCATGTTAATTTTGTCTTCTACACGCTTATTCGAAGTAATCGATGCAATAAGCCCGCTGATACGGTTGGCCTCATCCAGCCCCTTCGAATCGGCTGAGGCTGAATAGTTCTTGATGTTTCTTGCTGCACGCAACGTATCAGCTATGCTAAGCAGCTCCCCAGGGTTCAACATTGAGCCTATCTCCACTCTTTTCAAGCTGCTGCGTATATCGCGCAATCCACCAAGGGGCGGGTTACCGCGCCGCAATACAAAATTCGTAGCATCAGTAGTCTCCCTGAGCCTTTCTGATACAATCGAATAATTGCTGTCGGGCGCCAGTTCATTGGCAATCTCCTTGCCAAGCTCCGATACACATAGGCCGGAAAGCCTTTTTATCATTTTGTCAAATTCCAATGTTTTTATCGCTCTGTTATTCATAAAGGTAACAACTTCACTCTCCCCGGTTCAACTTTGGTCTTATTCTAGCTTTATAATAGTTTATAAACAGACTATAGACAATATCATATAATAAGAAAATTACTTCCACTGCAATAATTGCAAGAAACCAGGGTAGCTTCACAGCAACACTGTAACCAAAGATCTCGCTGGCTAAGAGCACTAGCAGCCCTAAACAAATATTAAAATAAACTAATTTGATTGCAAATTCTATCATAATTTTGTCTAGTTTTTCAATATAGTATTTCACAATCCCGTATAGGCCGAAAAAGAGAGCATAGGGCAGAATTCCAAGCTTATTAGGCAATAATATCAACCCAAGAAGGCTCGTAGCCACATAAAATATCCAGGCCGCCTTCACGCCGCTTTCAATAATTGAAATGGTAACAAAAAAAGAGCTTAATGCATATAATGAAATCTTGTTTGTGGGAAGAACGACCGCCAAAACAAGACATATAACAGCAAGAGCTCCAAGAATACCGTTCAAAGCGATTTTCTTTGTTTTTAACCTATCCGCCTTCATCAATACCCTCCACTATTTCCTTAACAAAGTACATTTTCAGCAACAGGCGATAAGGTCGCCGCCCGCACATTCGCAGCAACAGTCTGCACACCATAGGAACTGGCACACCTGGCAAAAAGTGTCTTGCCGGCTGTTATAGCCCATGTTATGGGAGTTTGACCTGTATGCCCTATTTGAATTTTGCATGCTATTTAGTGCGCTTCTGTATTCATAATTTGTAGGATCCATATTAACAGCCCTTTGAATGTGAGTATAGGCCTCGTCATACCAGCCTTTGCGCATAAAAATCAGGCCCTTTAGATAAAACCAGGGCGCAGAATTGTCACGTCGTTTATCCAGCATATCTTCAGCCAAATTAACATTTCCCGTGTTGATATGGGATTTGACCTGGTTGTAAAAACCATTGCTGCCCTGACCGCTCCAACTACCGCTATTGCCGCCGGCTCTGCTTCTTCCATAGGATGTATTCTGCCTTGAGCTGTTATTCTTCATCAAATAATCATAGGCCTCGTTGACCTCTCTCAGCTTTTCCTCAGCCAGCTTTGACAGCGGATTGTTCTGATATTGATCAGGATGGTATTTCTTTACCATATCTCTGTATGCTCTTTTAATCTCGTCCTCGCTAGCGCCTTCTTTTATTCCAAGAACTTCATACGGATTCCCCAATTTGTTTGCAACTCCCTATTCCAAGAATTTTTTCCGTTTTTCCGATCATCCCAACATAAATTATGTTCTCTAGTATTGCTCTATTTATTTTCAGATTCAGCAATTCATATGCTCCCGCTATCTGATTGAGTGAATAAGTCAGGTTAAATTCTGTTTTATCACGTATTTCCCTTTTGAATTCATCTATGTCCCCACCATCGTATTTGTACTGATAAAGTAATGGGTTGTAGCTCTTCTCCTTAATGTCTTTCTCAAGGTCATCATAGGCATCAAGCAAATATATCCATTTGCCCAAATTGTAGCCAATCCATCTGAGAATCTGCTCTGTATTATCCTCGTCACAAAGAGGTTCATATGCAATGACCTCTTCCATTAGCTTTGCGAAAGGTTCTGCCGCCATATCCATCGATGCACATTTCTCTTCTTCCAAGGCTACCAGATCCCTTAGCCTCTCTTCCATAATAGCGCACTTAGCAGCATATTGCTTTCTTATTTTTTTGAATACTCTTCGAAGCGCCATCATCGCTGCTACCGGTGCGATAGCGCCATCATCGCGTTTTTTATCTTCCAAATTATAATACGCCAGCAAAATATTAATGTCTGAGGCGTAATCAACAATTGCACTACCTTCAATCATATGCCTTTTTTCAAGAGGATGTGCAGGGCAGCGTTTCCCTATAAATTTGCAACGCTCATTTGCCACTGCAGATAGCAAAACTGCCAAAAAGGTAGAATCATAATTCAATGTCAACCGCTTCAGTTGACCGTGCCTTTTACCGATTGACCTGCATACTCCACAGTAATAAGCTCTGAAAAGCTCGTAGTCTTTTATTTTCAATTCCGGCTTGTCCGGAACAATATACCCAAACATCTTTTAACTTCTTTCGGTATTTTGCTGCCTGATTTTTATATATGTTCTCGCATACATAAAAAGCGCAAACAATGACATCATTACAGCAAACACAAAAAATACCCTGTTAAATGAGGCACCCAAAATGCTCCAACGGCCGAAGGGTTCATTAAACAGCATAAGAACAATAGCCAGATAGAAAATTACCGTGGTCAATTTCCCGTACCAGCTGGCGGATACAACATGATCATTCTTTTTATATAAAAGCAGCGTTCCAAGAGCCATCAATGCTTCCTTTACAATGATGATAATGAGTAATCCCACAGGCACTAATCCCAAAACATAGGTCAATATAAACAGTGCTGTTAGCTGCATAAGCTTATCAGCCATCGGATCGGCTATCTTCCCCCAAGAGGTCACAAGGTTGTATTTTCTGGCGATATAGCCATCCAACACGTCAGTGAGCCCTCCTGCAAGAAACAGTATCACAGCAATAACAAACTGACGAGTGCATAGGTAATAACCAAAAACCGGTATGATTGCAAAACGCACCAATGTCAGAAAATTAGGAAAGTTCATGATTCACCGCCTACATTTTATTAATAAACAGTTTACCATACACTCACAATATTGTGCAATGTACGCAGCAAAAAAAGCAATACTATTGTCTTCTTTGAGTAGCTTCTCCAATCATATCAAATATCTCAGGTCTGAATTTCTTTATATTGACAGGCTTCAGGCTGCTGTCCGTCCAGCAATGCATTGTCTCGCCTTCTGTAATGGGCTTGTCGGAGCCCGCTTTGAAGACTTCATAATGAAACAGAAGCCTGGTTCCCGTACAGTCCTTAATACTTGTTTTTACAATGATCTCATCCTCATATCTGGCAAAGCCCTTAAAAGTACATTTCAATTCCAGCAGAGGCAGCATGGCTCCATTTTCCTCAATCTTCGAATATGGCAATCCCATCTTTCTGATGAAATCCGTTCTGCCCGCCTCAAACCAAACAGCGTAGTTTGAATGGTGAACTACACCCATCTGATCCGTTTCGGCATATCTTACAATAAAGGATGTTTGGGATATGAACATTTTAAACCTCCAATTTGTGTTTTAAATAAATAATAACCCGTGCTGAAAAACCGCACGGGCTTAACCTTCTGTATAACTTATTTCTTGTTTATTTCTGTTTATTTGTTTTTCATCGCCTTTTAGGGGATCTTTAGTAACCTTTTTCAATTATCACACTATGTGCTTCTTCAACTTCTGCCTCCGGTACGAGTACTTCATAATAGTTATCATCGCTGTCATGGCTTTTGTTTATAGGCCTTAGCTTAACAAGAATTCCTTCCTTAGTGAGAAGTTCCTGCAGTGCTGTTGCTACATCTTTGCTTTGAGCCATATATACGACTGTCCACATTTTAACACGCCCCTTTTTGGACTAATCACTCGAAATAACTATATAATACTTCATCTAAAAAATCAACACAATTTGTCTGTATAACCGCTAAAAGCCTTTATTTATCGATGCTTTGATACAATCTTCACGTTTTCTTCACCGAAACGCTCAACAAGCTCTCTATGCAGTGTCTCTCCTAGTTCCACACGGTATTCACGGGTTTTCAATTTGGCAATATTTCCCGTTTCATCTGTTCCACAAAAGCATACCGGTGTATCTCCTTTAAAATATTGCAACAAGGATAATGTGGATTTCAGCATCTTGCTGTCCTCAGAGGCTTGTGTTTTAATAAAAAGCTTGTCAAAGCGTTGCTGCTTATTCTTATACCGCTGTCCTCCTGACGCCCGATATTCGGCTGGGCTTTCATGGACAGAACCCTCGACCTGCCTCTTCCGTATTGGCCGGACAGAATCACATAATATTTTCGGCTGTTCATCCTCTTTTATGCTGAGCCGTCCGGTAACAAATACGGCGTTCTCGTCTATCAGATAATCCGCATATCTTGATAAAACAGTTGGAAATACGATTATCTCCATGCTGCCGAAAAGGTCCTCCAATGTAACGAAAGCCATGAGGTTATTGTTCTTTGTCGTCTTTGTCTTTTTCTCTGCGACAATCCCTCCCACGGTTACAAACATACCATCCGTCAGGTTCTTACCTACAGTGCCAATGCTGCCCACATCTGACTCGGCTCCTTCTGTGGCAGCGTCGCCAAAGTCAGAGCTATTGATTGTCGTCTGCTCCAGAATCTCATTCTCATATTCCTGGAGGGGGTGCCCGGACACATACAGTCCAAGCATCTCCTTTTCCATTGATAGCAGCATTTTGGGCGCAAACTCCTTTAGCTCAGGATAGTTTACCTCCAGCCTCATGGACTTGGCCTCGCCCGGTATTTCAAAAAGAGAAAGCTGCCCCTCCACCTTGCTCCTATTGCTCTGCTGGGCCCCATCCAGCAGCTTCTCATACACAGCCATCATTTGCGACCTACGCACGCCAAAGGAGTCAAATGCACCGCATTTAATCAAGCTCTCTACACACCTTTTGTTAAAATCCTTACTGCCGATTCGTTCACAAAAGTCACCAAAACTTTTAAAGGGGCCTTTCTCTTCCCTTTCCTTTATCAGTTCTCTAACAGCACCCTCTCCGACATTCTTTACAGCTGCCATGCCAAACCTTATTTTTCCGTTTATTACTGTAAACTTAACATCGCTTTCATTTACATCCGGAGGCAATACCTCAATACCCGTTTGCTTACATTCGTGAACATAGAGGGATACCTTTTCAGCCGAGCCTAAGAAGCTGTTCAATGTGGCAGCCATAAACTCAATGGGGTAGTAATACTTGAGCCAGGCAGTCTGATATGCTACTACTGCATACGCTGCTGCATGGGATTTGTTGAATGCATAGCTGGCAAAATCCATCATCTCATCAAAGATACGATTTGCTGTCTTTTCATCAACGCCGTTTCTGACCGCACCCATGAGAATAATCTTTCCATCCTCATCGACAATGCCATGTATAAAGCTTTCTCTCTCCTTTTGCATGACATCATGCTTCTTCTTGGACATCGCTCGCCTTACAAGGTCAGAACGTCCGTATGAATAGCCGCCCAGATCTCTGACTATCTGCATGACCTGTTCCTGATAGACAATACAGCCATAGGTAACATTCAGTATATTCTCCAAAAGCGGATGCTCATAGGTAATCTGTGTGGGGTTGTTCTTGTTCTTTATGTACTTGGGTATTGAATCCATCGGCCCGGGTCTGTATAGGGAAATGCCGGCGATAATATCCTCAAGGGTTGCCGGCTGCAGCTCCTTCATAAACTGCGTCATCCCGGCACTTTCAAGCTGGAAAACCCCCGCAGTCTTTCCCTCCCCTATCATTTTGTAGACATTCCCGTCCTCCATGCTCAGCTCATCTATATTTACGCTTGTGCCATAGTTCTTGTATATCAGCTCGACGGCATCTCTTATGACAGTCAGCGTACGCAGACCCAAAAAATCCATCTTAAGCAAGCCCATTTCTTCAAGAAGCCCCATGGGAAACTGGGTTGTAACGCTTTCATCATTCTTTTGCAGGGGCACATACTCTGTAATCGGTTCCTTTGAAATCACCACACCGGCGGCATGGGTGCTGGCATGTCTGGGCATACCCTCCATCAGCCGCGCCATGTCAATAAGCTCTTTTATCCTCTCATCCTCCTCATAGCGCATCCTCAGCTCCGAATTTATCTCCAGTGCTTTTTCTATACTCATGCCTATTTGAAAGGGAATCATTTTAGCTACCCTGTCAACATCGCCATAAGGAATATCCAAGGCTCTTCCTACATCCCTGATTGCGCCTCTTGCCGCCATCGTTCCAAAGGTAATTATCTGTGCAACCCTATCCTTGCCATATTTTTGCACAACATAATCAATGACCTCCTG
>CAYOKA010000094.1:0-8971 GCA_964404395.1 uncultured Oscillospiraceae bacterium
TGGAAGTTAGAGGCTGGAAGTTAGAGGCTGGAGGGTTAGAGGTTGAAGGTTAGAAGTTAGAAGCTAGAGATTGGATGCTAGAAGTCAGAGGCTAAGTGTTACACTCATAACGCAGTCATGGCAACAACTAAGGATGTATCGAAATTTTCAATGCATCCTCTTTTGTTGTTAAGTTAGTAAAGTTTGCTAAGTAAGCAAGGAATATTTGGGGTGGTTTCATATGAAAAACAGATTTTCCGGTTTTCAGGAAAAAAGAATGAAAATATTCGGCGAGCTCGTAAAAATGTATTGGGAGGGACAGCTCAATACTGTAGGCGATATGAATCGGCTGGCATCAGAGCTCAGGAGCAAATTGGACTTAATGCAGCAGGATATGCCTTTTATCAAGGATCATATCAGAATCGCAATGGGTTTGGATCCCAGAGGAAATAAAGACTTCACGGATGAGTTGGACATAGTTAGAAGGTCAGATGCTGTAGGAGAGCCAATCATTGCTAAAATCGAGGGTCCATGTGATTTATGTGACAATAACAGCTGCAGTGAGGCCTGCAAATACGAGGCTCAGGTATATAGACGCTCCGAAGGCCCTACTATTGTTAACAACAAATGCCTCAGCTGCGGAGAATGCGTCGTTACCTGTGATTTCGGTGCTTTGGCGGACAAAATAGAATTCCTCCCTCTGATAAAGCTACTGAAAGACAAGAATACAACCGTGTTTGCAGCTGTAGCCCCCGCTATCGCCGGGCAATTCGGCGATGGGGTTACACTGGGGCAGTTAAGGACTGCATTTAGGCTAATGGGATTCTCAGATATGGTTGAGGTAGCAATGTTTGCAGATATACTTACTATTCGTGAAGCCTTTGAGTTTAGTCAGCTGGTAAAATCCGAGGATGATTTCTATCTCACAAGCTGTTGCTGTCCGGTCTGGTTCAATCTGACCAAAAAAGGATACCCGGAAATGTACACTCACATGTCTCCTTCAGTCTCTCCCATGATTGCTTCGGGCAGATTTTTAAAGGATATGTATAAAGACGCAAAGGTTGTTTTTATTGCGCCTTGTATTGCAAAAAAACATGAGATTAATGAACCTGAGCTAAAGGGAGCCATTGATTTTGTCATCAATTTCAGAGAATTGGCGGAAGTATTCGACGCCATTAATATCAATCCAACAGAGCTTCCCGGCGACGAGAAGGATCAAGCGTCTCTGGGTGGTCGTCTGTATGCGAAGTCGGGAGGCGTAAGCTTTTCCGTAAAAACCGTCGTTAACCGCCTTGAGCCTAAAAGAGTTATTAAGCTCAAAGCCAAGCGGGTTGATGGTGTAAAAAGCTGCAAGCTGATACTGGATGAGCTTTCTGCCGGAAATGATATCGGCGCAAACTTCATAGAAGGTATGGGCTGCGTAGGCGGTTGTGTAGGCGGTCCCAGAACAAATATTGACGTGGATAAGGCCACGAAAATCGTAAATGAATTCGGCGAGGACTCGCTGATAATGACCCCCTTTGATAACATGAATGTCATGAAAATACTAAAGCAGTCCGGCATTAATTCCATAGAAAAAATCATGCAGAACAAGCATGTTCTACAATTATTAAAAAGACAGTAATAGTTTGCCATGACAGTATTTATCACACAGATTATCCCCTGTGTCTTTATACGCCCAGATTATCCCCTGTGCCTGTATACATCCCAGCCCAGGTAATTTCCAAAGGCCTCTTCCAGTACATCAGCACTTAAGGAGCGACTCATCGTCACATGGTGCTCAAACCCATTTTTGCACATATAATCTAACAGCTTCTGAAGGCCGTCCACCCGGCAAAGGGCAACTCCACCGGGAGTCTCTACGGAATCCTTTAGGAACTCACCCTCTCCTATATAAGCCTTGATTCTGCCATTTTTATCATCGGTCGTAATCTTTGCAAAGGTCATTGGCCCAGCTGTTACCTGAGCTTTACAGGCGCCGAAGCACTTTTCTTCGCCAATTGTAGTCGACAATACGTCTAAATTGGAAATTTCAATCTCCACATCACCAAAGAAGCTCTTGGGAAAATTGGAGCAATGCAGATTAATACACCTGTTCCTCTCGTCGGCAAAGTTATTGTTCCAGTCAAGATAGGCTGAGGGCGTGCCGGAAGCCAGATTCAATGCAAGCATGGTCAGCGCGCCTGTTACATCCATCTCACATGCGCTTGGCAGATTCTTTTCTCCCATCATGCTCATAGCCAGACAAGTTGCACAGCCATAGTTGTTTTGTATGGAATCCCAGCATTGAATAGCACTGGCATCGCATTCATTTTCCCTTACCCAGTCCTCCAATACAATACACAGTTTGGCCTGCTTTTCAATCTTTTCATTAGATATAAAGCTGGGGATCCTTCCATAAGCCTGAATTTCCCTTATTTTCGCCTCAACCTCCCCGGTTCTTTCCATAGAGTCAGCTTTGGCAATAATATCAGACATATCGACTACACAAACAGTAATTCCATATGCTTGAAGCAGCTTTTCCGAGAAGCGGACTGTATGAAACGGATCCGGTCTGGTTCCGATAGCACCTACTCTTGCGCTGGTAATACCCTTAACTACACAACAAACAGCAGCAAATCTTTCAAGATCAATTGTAAATGTCTCACTATCAATATCACATGTGTGCAAGCTTGTATTTGTAAACTTGATATTCCTCTGATAAAGGTTATTGCAGAGGGATAATTTCCCACAAAATGCGTCTCTGCGGTTGGAAATATCCATACTGTCCAGGCTGTCGTCACAGGCTTGCACCAACACCGGCACATCCAGCCTTGCAAGATCAATTGCTGCGGCAACGCCCACTTCCTCTCCGAAGTTTGGCAGTATCACAATAATCCCATCGATGCTGTCCTGGTTTTTTTTGAATAGCTCGGCGCATTTTTTAGCATCCGAAAGTGTTCTGACAGCTCCCAGGGGCGTATCCTTCTCCGATACAATAATCGCCTGGTAACCCATGCCGTCAAGTTTTTTAAGAATTTTCGCTCTCGCCTCAGTTACCAGATGAGCCGGGAAAAAGCTGCGGTTAGTTACAATAACCCCGAATGTACTATTAATCATATAGACCTCCCAAAATAAATTTCTATATCAAAAAGTAAATCAAATGCTCCCTGAAAGCGTCATATTTACGGCATCCTTCCAACCCTTATACAATGACGCTCTTTCCTTGCCTTCCATACCATTGTGAAATACCTTGTCAGAATCTCTCAACGCCTTTATTTCTTCAATGCTGCTCCATATTCCCACACTTAGCCCTGCCATATAAGCCGCTCCCATTGCCGAAAGCTCTTCAATTCTGCTTCTCACCAGCGAAACCCCCAGCATATCCGCCTGAAACTGCATTAAGAATTCATCTCTCGTAGGCCCTCCATCCACACGGAGCTCCTCTAAATGAACGCCTGACTCATCTTCCATCAGATCTATGATATCCTTTACCTGATAGGCAATGGATTCCTCTGCGGCTCTTACGATATGCGCCTTTTTAGTGTCTCTTGTCATCCCCATTATTGCTGCCCTTGCACTACTATTCCAGTATGGTGCACTCAAGCCGGTAAATGCGGGAACCAGATATACCCCGCCATTTCCATTTACAGATGAAGCCAGTTTGCCAGCTTCCCGAGAGCTTGAAATCAGCTCAATATCCTCAGCCAACCACCTGATTGTATCTCCGGTATGATTTATGTTTCCTTCGAAAACATAGCTAATTGTGTTGTCTATTCCCCATGCAATGGATGTTACAATCCTGCTGTTGGAGAGAACAGGTTTTGTACCGATGTTCATCATAATCGATGAACCCGTACCATAGGTTGCTTTCGTCATCCCCTTTTCAAAGCAATTCTGTCCAAATAGGGCCGCATGGGAATCGCCCATCACTCCGCTGATGGGTATTTCTCCTGTAAGTGCCTGGTTTATCCAAGTATAACCAAAAATCTCATTTGATGACTTTACTTCCGGCAGCATGCAAGCTGGTATGTTGAATGCCTCAAGCAATTCCTCATCCCACTTTAGTTCATGAATATTCAACAGTTGGGTGCGGCTGGCATTGGAATAATCCGTGGCGTGAATCTTTCCGCCAGTCAGTTTCCAGATCAGCCATGCATCAATATTGCCGCAAAGCAGTTTTCCTGCTTTCGCTCTATTCCTGGCTCCTTGGACATGATCGAGGATCCAGCTTATTTTTGAAGCAGAAAAATAAGGTGATAAAACAAGACCTGTTTTTTCTCGAATAAGCTGCCCCAAGCCTTGGTCTTCAATCCTTCTGCATATTTCATAACCCCTCTGACATTGCCATACAATAGCGTTATATACAGGTTTTCCGGTATCCTTATCCCATACGACTGCAGTTTCCCGCTGATTACTGATGGCAATTGCGGCAATAGAGTTCTGTGCAATACCGGATTCATGTAAAACATCGTGAACAGCCCTTAGTGTATTAGCATAAATTTCCTCAGCATCATGCTCCACCCAGCCCGGTTTGGGATAAAACTGCCCATGTACCATATTACAGCGGTGTATAAGCTTTCCGGCACTGTTGAAAAGAATAGCCTTCGTCGCCGAGGTTCCCTGGTCGATTACCAGGATGCATTTTTCACTCATATTGCATCTCACCCTGTCCTCAACATATCTTCAGCCGTTTTGCATATAGCCTCAGCTGTCAATCCATAGTGCATGAATACCTCCGGAGATGAACCGGTTATCACTGTTTCATCGGGAATACCCATGATTCTCATGGGAACAGGCTTACTTTGTACAATCAACTCAGAAACAGCTGCCCCCAACCCGCCATGAATACTGTGCTCCTCAACCGTAATAATATGCCCTGTTTCTCTACCAGCTTTTAGTACTGCATCCCGGTCAAGGGGCTTTAATGTATGCATATCAAGGACTCTTGCATAAATACCCCTATTTTTTAGCAGCAGTGCTGCATCAAGGGCATGTCTTACAGTTTCACCCGTACCAATAATCGTGATATCACTTCCATCCAGAAGGAGGTTGGCCTTCCCTATATCAAAGGGTGGGCTACCATTGACATACACATCCGGCACCGGATTCCTTCCCATTCTCACATAAACAGGCCCCTCAAAACTAGCCAATGCGTTAGTCAACTGATATGTCTGTGCAGCATCACTCGGCAGTACCACCGTAATACCCGGGATTGCTCTCATGACTGCAATATCATGCAGCGAGTGATGAGATGCCCCAAGTGACCCATAGCTGACACCCCCGCTTACGCCTATCACTTTGACATTTGTATGTGTATAGGCAATATCTACTTTTATCTGCTCAAGGCTCCTGGTAGAAAGAAAGCTCGCCGGGCCGCACACAAAGGGATTTTTCCCACACGTAGCCATGCCTGCAGCAATTCCCACAGAGTTTTGCTCTGCGATACCAACCTCTATAAACTGTCCGGGCAATTGCCGGGCAAACTCATCCAAAGTCACGGATCCTCGCGCATCCGTCGTCAGTGCAATAATGCTTTTATCCTTTTTCGCCAGTTCCAGTAACGCTTCTGTAAAGGCTTTCCTGCAGGATATTCCACTTATATTTTTCATCCGCACGATACCTCCGCCAGCTGTACATTCAACTCTTCCATCGCTTTGTTCATCTGCTCCTTTGAGGGAACTCCATGATGCCATTTAGCCACACCTTCCATAAAAGATACTCCTTTACCCTTTATAGTATTTGCTATGACCAGATGCGGCTTCCCTGCAACCACAGGCAAGCTCCTAAAGGTGTCAAGCAGCTGCGACATATCATGACCATCTATCTCAACAACCTCCCATCCGAAAGCATCCCATTTCTCCCTCAGACATTCCAGCTTCATTACATCCTCAGTACTTCCGCTGATTTGAAGCCTGTTTCTATCAACAATACCAATCAAATTACCCAGCTTGTAGTTGGCGCCAGCCATGGCCGCTTCCCATATGGAGCCCTCTTCCTGCTCCCCATCTCCCATCAAAACATATACTTTATAATCCTTCCCATCCATTTCGCCTGCCAGTGCCATACCCACTCCTGAGGACAGGCCATGTCCCAGAGCACCGGTGTTCATTTCAACGCCGGGCACCGCTACACTCGGATGGCCTATAAGTCTTGAGCCATACTGCGAAAAGGTGGATAACTCTTCCTTTGGAAAGAATCCCATATTTGCAAGAACCGTATAATATGCTTCAACGCTATGCCCCTTGCTCAGCACAAACCTGTCACGATCCTCCCATCCGGGATTTTGGCTGTCAAGACGCATAACCCCATAATGCAGCGCCACAATAACATCCACTGAGGATAATGACCCGCCGGCATGCCCTGCTTTTGCGTTATATATCATTTTTATCAAATCAATCCGCGTCTCAATCGCTATTTTTTTTAGTTCCTTTATCTTGCCCAAGGCAATCACTCCAATCATGAATTAAGCCCAACAAAACTGCATAACAAAACCAGGTTAAATTGAACCAATTTACTAAATAGAATGTATGATTCCAGTGCCCAAATCTTTAGCAATTAACCTTTGAGTTTCTTCACAGTATCACGCTCAATAAACCGATTACATATTTCCGTCTTGCTATGAATGAGTGCGCCGTTTTTACTTCTATCAATCAATTTTCTGACAGCTACTCTGCCAATCTCATATTGGTACACCTTAACAGTGGTAAGAGCCGGTGATGAAACCACACAAAATGGCAAATCATCAAAACCAACGATAGAAACATCATTAGGTATTTTAATGCCATGCTTGCGCATTGCTTTCATTGCACCCAGCGCAATAATGTCATTATCAGCTACAAATGCCGTCGGAAGCTTTGGACCTCCGGACAGATACAAATCCATATCTTTATACGCACCATCCATAGTGGGAAACAGATTAACCAGAAATTCCTCCCTGATTTCAAGATGATTATCATACATAGCCATCCTATAACCATTTCTGCGCTCACAAAAATTCCTGATTGTAAACTTGCTTTGCAGGTAGCCAATCTGTTCATGATTATTTTGTATCAGGTATTCTACAAGCTGAATCACCGAGTCAGCATTGTTCATCAAAACTGTATCAAAACTCAAATTTTTGAACCAACCATCAACCACCACCACCGGCGCAACCGCATTTTCAAAAACCTTGGTATCCTCCTCCGACAATTCCGTTGCCAGTAGCAATATGCCCGCACTACTGTCATTGAGTATTTGCTCGCGCATACGGTAAAACTCCGGATCGCTTTCCACCAGATTACACACAATAGTCTCATAGCCCTCCGTATTCCCTGCGGTAACTACACCCTGTATCAAAGGTTGAAAAAAAGGGTTGTCCGAAAAAATGTGACCCATCTTTTTACAAATCACAAATTTAATGCTGGACATTTTTGCTTTATCGGTATACCCACTCTCACGGGCAGCTTTTTGAATAATCTCGACCGTTTTTTTACTAACGCCTTTTTTATTTTTCAGCGCATTGGAAACAGTAGCCGCTGAAAAACCCGTTATCTCACTAAGGTGTTTGATGCTTGGTTTCATATAACCATACTCTCCTTTATTACTTAGATTTTGGCCTATTGAGCTAACCTGAAAAAATTCCCTTCGTGCATAAAGGCTTTACCTTGTGATAAGAGGAATATAACTTTATTTCCATCATTAGTCAAGAGACCTGCTATTATCTAAGACTTTTTCGATGTGACCTTATAATCGTTTAGCTGCACAATATATTGTGCTACCGGGCTTAAAATATGTTACATCGCAAAATGCCCTATCTAACTCTTCTTATGCGTACTGCCATGTATTCCTTTCCGGGCATATCGACCTTGAATTTTCCCTTATACATACCCTTTTCTTCAATCTTCATATCCCAGGTATCTATCAGCTCAACCCTGTACTCATTGTTATCATCAAAATAATACTGCCGGAAGCATGGCCTGTTGAAACCATAATAATATATATAATAACCGGAGCCGCCCTCTGCCGCTACTTCGTCCCAGCTTGCCTGCACAGGCTGCAGGCCTAATCCGGGTGTCTCCTCAAGGATTTTTTGTAAAAACTTAAGCCTTTCAGGGCTTTCACCATGAAGAGCCCCTCCATGGGACCACCACAGATAATTGTCCTTAGCCAGGTAGGTTTCCCCATGCCCCGCATACCCGCCCCTGCAGGTAGCCTCCCAGAACCGTCTGACCAACTCCTTGCCGCTGATATTCCCCCAGCCGTGTTCAATGTTTCCCTCATATGCAATCTCGTCCAGGACTACAGGCTTTTTATACCGTTCTCTCCACTCGTCTGTATATTCAGCCGTCTTGTATGAGTCCTGCCTTTGAATGCTGCAATGGGTAATCCATGGGCGGGAATAGTCGTAAAAGGGCCTGCAGTTGTGAATGGATCTCAGATGGTTGTATGGATCCTTCTCACATAGTATAGCCGCATACCTTTCCCAATCGGCCGTCTTTTTCCCTGTCATCAAATCATATTCGTTAGCAAGAGACCACCAAACATTCCTGAACGCAGAGAATCTGGCTATAAGATAATTCCAGTACAGATCGTCCTGCTCCGAATCCATTTGGCTGAACCCCCACCGGTCGTATGGATGCATGATGATCAGATCCGCTTCGATGCCCAGATTCATCAAATCTTGAATCCTTTTCTCAAGGAGCTGGAAATGCCGGGGATTAAACCGGCTGAAATCCCATTCGTTTCCGGGTGCGGCACCATTGTATTCCGAAAAATTTTCACTGGTCAGCTTTGAGCTGTCACAAGGAATACCCTGATAAGGGTAAGTAATTGGTTCGCTTAGATTATAGTCATAATGCTTGGGAAAAACGCAAAAACGTATTTTATTAAAAGCGCTGTTTTTGAGCGTCTCCAGTGTTTTTTCCTGCAATGGAACAGGTTGATGCGTCCATGCATAGCAGGTAGTGCCAATAGAGTAATAGGGTGTCCCATCCTCGTATTCAAAGTGATACATATTTGCCACCCTGACAGG
>CAYOKA010000095.1:0-8878 GCA_964404395.1 uncultured Oscillospiraceae bacterium
ACATCTCCCTTTACCAGCAGTGATCTGCAATAACCGCAGGCACCACTTCTGCAAATAGAAGGAGGGGTCATGTTTGCTCTTTCCATCGCCACCAAAAGGGATTCTCCCGACACAGCCGGAATTACAAGAGAAGCACTTCCCATGTGGACGGTCATGCTGAATGAAGCTCCCGCCTTCTCTTTCGGGAATTTCTCACTTCCTTCCACATCCTTGACTTCACCAAAGAGCTCCCATCTTATGAACTTCTCCCTCAGCCCAAATTCCTTCAATTCCTTGCCAACAAATTCGTACATTGCCTGAGGGCCGCATATGAAAAAGGAGCACTTATCCGGATCAACATACTTCTTTATCAAGCCCGCGGTTATAAAACCATGCTCGCAGCCTTCACTCTCCTCATCGCAAAGAACCTTTACCATCTTTATCTTACCCTTTGAAGCCTCCTCGAACTGCTCAAATTCCTTATCGAACAGGACTTCATCAAGCGTATTGCATCCGTAAATTACAGTCAGTTCAATATCGTGAGTCCCGTCAAGAATGCTTTTTGCCATGGACCGGAAGGGCGTAATACCGCAGCCGCCGGCTATACCGGTAATTTTACGAGAGTCTCTCATTGCATCGTAAGCAAAATGACCCTCAGGACCGCTGCACTGTACTTTAGATCCCACTTGCCAGTTATCCCATATGTAATTTGTAACAAATCCGCCGTCATTTTTTTTGATTGTAATCTCATAAAAGCCGCTTAAGGCTTCAGAGGGTGATGAGGACAGGGAATAAGGCCTTGTGACAGAAGCTCCCTCTATTTCAAAAGAAAAGCTGACATACTGGCCTGGGCGAAATATGGCAAGCTCCTTTGTGCCGCTGTCGCTATCGGGAATCAGCCGGAACGTTCTTGCGGAAGGCGTTTCCTGTGTTATCCGGCTCACCACAAGATACTGAACCTTTGGATGAAGCCTATCTGCAAGCGCGTTTGAAGGTGGAATTGCATCAATTGGAGTCGAAGGAGCACAATCAATTTTCTTTTTCCTGGCAGGTATCAGCTTCTTAAAAGCAAGTAAATCCAAAAAGCCAAAGGGCTTTATGTTTACATTTAGTTTTTTATCCTTCATATCGCTTTTTCCTCCTTGAAATATTTATAGGAAAGAAGACCTGCCATTTCTCCTGACTGCAATGAGCTTGAGTAACCGTGGCACCTCACGGCAAATCCGCCGGCAAATTCCAGACCCTTTATGTATTTTTCATCATTAAGGCACATCAGCCTTGGAAGGATTGAATCCCAGGGTATTGGTTCATATCCGTAAACGCTTCCGTTGAAAGCCCCTGTATAATGTGCAAAGGTCGCAGGCGTGGCAGCTTCAATTTCTTCAATACTATCTCTAATCTTAACTCCCAATGCCTTCTCAAATTCATCGATAACTTCCTCTGTGATACGGTCTTTTACCTTGTGATAATCCTTCGGCTCAACACCAGCCCAGCAGTCTCCGCTGAACAGTGTCGTCATCGACAAAATGGTGGTGCCCTCCGGAGAGCAGTCCGGGATAGCATTGTTCAGGCACACTGCCGCCTGACCCACAGGCCTGTTAAGCGTATGAAAGGCCTTATAGATATCATTTGTATCAGGTGTGCTATAGATAAAATAACTGTATTCGTCAATGCCAAGCTCTTGGGGACTCTTATCCAGGCCGAGGTAAGCCACGAATGCCGAAAAACCCACTGCTCGCGCATTACATGTTTTATATGCAATGGCGGGCACTTCGCTTTTTGGATAAATCAACTGATTGTATACCAGGTGCGGGCTGGCGTTTGATACAACAACACCGGTCTTAATCCTGTCACCCTTGGATGTTTCAACACCGATTACTCTTCCCTCTTCAACCAGTATTTTTTCAACAGACGTGTTGTACTGTATTTCCCCGCCAAGCTCACGGATTTTAATGTCAAGAGCCGCTGTATAGCCGTGTGAACGGTGTCTTGGAATATAAGCTGCCTTTGTCAGGTATCTTTGGAACATCGCTCCAAAAATCGTAAAACTCATATCCTTCACACCAAGGCCGATATAGCACCAATAAGCTGTAATTATCTTTTGCGCCTTATATGGCATTTTCACTGAATCGAGTACATCTTGAAGAGAATAAGGAGCTGTTTTCAAAAAGTTCGAATACTTGCTCATGAGTACCTTCTTATCAGCATTACCCTTCGATTCTGCAATATATGCCAAAGCCTCAACTACCTCGGTACATAAGTCAATAAATTGGGTAACAGAAGGTGTCGATCCCGGAACATAGCTTTCCATCTTTGATATGAATTCATCAATGCCAAAAGGCATCACTACATCAAGCCTTCCACCTTTCTCATTGGGAACGATGAGTCGATAAGCCTCCGGAACCCTAATCCAGTCAAGGTCTATGCCGATTCTGTCTTCCAGGAGCTTGCGGACATTTCCCTTGTCTTCAAAGGATCCAAAGTCCGAAATTTCATGGAGCGAAGGTTCAAATTCAAATCTGCCCCTTACGAAGCTTGTGGCGAATCCGCCCGGCAGGTTATGCCGCTCCAGCAGCAGTGTTTTCAAACCTCTTCCGGCCAGTGTGGCCGCTGCTGTCAAACCTCCGTTTCCGGCTCCGATAACTACGGCGTCGAACTCCTCATGGAAACTGTTTGATACCATAGAGACAACCCCCTTATGAAGTTATTTAGTCTAGCAACCAGTCATAATTATATCACAGTATAGTGCCAATTTGTGGGCTTGTTTGTAAATTTTATTGTAAATATTCCAGTTTTATGCTTTTATACGAAAGTATTCTAAAACCTATTAGGAAATAATATATTGTTATGGAAATAATTGATAATATTATTATGGGGGAGTACTATGACTAAATAGGGGAGAAGTAACAGATATCTGCCGGCATTGTCGATCGTGCAGTTTTTTATTCTCTAATTTTAATTACAAAAACGGGGAGGTAAGAGCATTTATGAAAGCTTACAGGAAAAAACCCATAGGAATTCTACTTAATCTGGTACTAATCTTTTCACTGCTATTGGGAGCAATGATTCCAGCCAAAGCATCAGAATCAGAAGCAGCAGAGGCAGCCGACTATAGTGCCGTAGCGGAAGCGGCAGCGTCGGCTGAATACATCGCCGTAACGGCACCGGAATCCGGCAAGAACTATCTAATCGCCTATACAGAAGGCACCACGGCTCATGTTATAGATAGCGAGAACATGGTAACTTCGTCGCCCGGCAGTAGCAATACGGTGGATCGGGTGGAATTGACAGTCAACTCAGATATCATTACCACTGATGATGAGAGCCTGGTTTGGGTCGTCACAAGCTCCGGCTCCGACTGGCTGATCCAGCCCAAATACGGAGAAAATAGTGACAAATATCTCTATCCCGGTACAAGCGACAAAAGCCTCTATTTGAGTAAGACAGATAGGGCATGGGCCTACAGCGACCAAAAGCTACTGGCCTATAGTTCACGGTATCTACGGTATTCTGCTTCGAATAAAGGATTCCAATATGCCAGCGATAAAGATAGAACCATTACCTTCTATGAGCTGCTAGATCCCGATTTGACAAAAAAACCGGTATTTAGCAACAACAGCTACCAAATGCCGGATGCGGATGCCACTACCGCTGAATTCGTGCTGACCAGTGCATATACGGAACCGGTATTCAAGGTATATGCCAACAACAACGACGACCAGACGGCAGAAGACGTGACCGCCAGCCCTATCGAAAACGGTACTATATTGACGCTGTCATTTGAAACGGCACCGACAGAGGATATAACATACTATGTATCTGCCATCGATGGCGAACTGAAAGAAAGCAAGCGGACGGCAATCAATGTAGAAGCCTATGTCAAATCCTACGTCTACACTGAGGTGACTGCAATTAGCTCCGGCAGCACTTATCTAATTGTAGCAACTGATGATGATAATCATTATGCAATGACTATGGAGGAAAATACAAGCGGTTATGGCTATCTTTCGCACAGTGATGTTACGGACAATGTAAATGATGATGAAATCATATTAGAAGAGCCCGAAACCAAGGGTATGGAATGGATACTGACCGGTTCGGACAGCGGAATCACCATATACAATGAAACAGAGGACGCCTATGCCTCTCTTTATATGAACCCCGATGAATCTAACAATACGTACGGTTTGAAACTAAATAGCATCGGCACCGCCTGGATTTATGACAGCAGCAATAATTTCATCCATTATATCCCGCCTGAGGGTGAAGAAACCTATAACAAAGAAGCCTGGTTGTATTACTCTACCCGCAACAAAGGTTTCCGCGCTAATACTAAAAACGCCGAAGCGAGTGCCATTACTCTATATCAAAAGCAGGATGATACCGTTACCGTTCCTCCCAAGTTCAGCAAAAACACCTACCGAATGCCGACTGAGGATGGCAAAACTGCTGAATTCCTACTGACCAATGCAAAAACATATCAGGATCCGGGATTCAAGGTATATGCCAACAACAACGGCGACCAGACGGCAGAAGACGTGACCGCCGGCCTTAGCGAAGACAGTACTACATTGACGCTGAAATTTGATGCGGCACCGACACAGGATGTTACATACTATATCTCTGCCACCGATGTTGGCCTGGAAGAAAGTAGACGGACGGCAATCAATGTAGAAGCCTATGTCGAATCCTACGTCTACACTGAGGTGACTGCTATTAGCTCCGGCAGCACTTATCTAATTGTCGCAACTGATGGCAGTGAACATTATGCAATGACTACAGAGGAAGACGAAGACCATAATGGCTATCTCTCAGCCGCCCAGGTTAGCAACAAAATAAATGGTGATGAGATTATTCTAGAAGAGCCCGAAACCGAGGGTATGGAATGGATACTGACCGATTCAGACAAGGGCTTCACTATGCATGATGATACCGCAGAACTCTATGCCTCTGTCTGCATCATTCCCGATGATCCTGACAGGCTATACGGTTTGTCGCTAGACAGCGCCGGCACTATCTGGATCTATGACAGCAGCACGGGTTTCATTCAATATATCCCACCTGGAGATGAAGCAACCTTTACCGAAGAAGCCTGGCTCTATTACTCTACCTACAATGACGGTTTCCGTGCTAATACTGAAAGTGACAATGCAAGTGCCATTACTTTATATCAAAAGCAGGTTGATACCGTTACAAATTCCCCCAAGTTCAGCAAAAAAAGCTACCGAATGCCGACTGAGGATGCCACTACTGCTGAATTCACACTAGCCAATGCAAATACATATCAGGATCCGAAATTCAAGGTATATGCCAGCAACAACGGCGACCAGCTGGCAGAAGACGTGAACGTCGGCCTTAGCGAAGACGGTACTATATTGACGCTGACATTTGAAACGGCACCGACGCAGGATGTAACATACTATATCTCTGCCACCGATGTTGGCCTGGAAGAAAGTAGACGCACCGCTATAAAGGTTAAAGCCTTTGATGAAGGGGCATCCGATTATCTGGCTTTTACCTCTGATGCCCATTATGGCGGAACCAACAACCTTTCCACATGGCTGGATCTGCTAAACAGCGGGGATGTCCTGGAGGAAGAGCAGCTGGATTATATGGGCTTTTGTGGAGACATGGCCAATGCCACTGCCGGTGAAAGTGACTACTGGTCTTATGCACAAACCATGCTGGACACAGTCACTGCCTCCGATCTCTTCTCGAGCGATACTGATGGCTTCATATATACCACAGGCAATCATGAACACGACCGAGGTAACTATAATTCCACCGACAATGCTACTGCGGATAACATCACAAGGCTCGGCGAGGCAGCTGAAACCTACAATTATATTATCTACTGCTTCGGCGCAGCAAGCAGTTCTCAAAAGTTTGAAAACGACGACATCGATGCTCTGGAAGATTATCTGGAGACTGCACCTGATGATATTCCAATCATTATATTATCTCACTTTCCAATCCATCGTTTCTCCAGTAGATATACAACTAATGCCATTGACTTAATCAATGTACTTAATGATGAGCATGAAAATGTCATATTCCTATGGGGGCACAATCATACCCTGGCGGATACCAACTACGGAGAAGTCTATACCTCCGGTTCTACCATTAATTATACATCTTCCAATTCCGCACAGATTAATTTTACCTATGCGGCAGCCGGGTGCATGAGCGACAAGGAATACTCTTCCAGCGGTAGTGGTTCAGTGAAGGAGAAGGGGATGATAATGGAGATAGCCGATGGCGGCGGCACCGTTATCATGACTTACTATGGTCTTGATGGCGAGGCTACAGGAGCCGCCACTACTATCGAGATTAATGAGCCTGTTTCCAGTAGCGATGCAGAGCTCTCCTCACTCTCATATTCCCTGAACGGTTCAACAGGAAAAAGATGCCCTGGCTTCTCTCCCTCTAAGCTTGAATACTCGATAACCTTGCCCTATGGAACCCCGGACGATATCAAACTGACCTTATCAGGAGTATGCAGCGATAAGGATGCAGACATTACGGATAATGAAGGAGCTACCCTGCAGGAAGGAGCAGCCATAGCCAGGATTACTGTAACGGCTGAGGATGGTGTCACCACCAAAACATATACAGTCAACTTTACCGTTTCCACCATACCGGACACCGGCAAGTATCCCATACATCTTGCCTTTACTTCTGATACCCATTATGCAAGCGGCGCCACAAACAATCTGGACGGTTGGCTCAACGATATGAGCACTATATATGACGCTTTGGATTACGTCGGCATCACCGGAGATATTGCAAGTACTGCCTCCACCTCTGTGAATCAATACTGGCAATTCGTTCAGGATATAATAGATACGGTTGATGACCACAGCGATTTAGTAACAAAGGGCGGTATCTATACAACCGGAAACCATGAACAGTATGCCGGTCCAGGAGCCGGTGGAGATTATGAAAATCAAAAAAATAGCAATGCAACCGCTATGAAGCTGACCCAAAACGGAGTGGCTGCCAGCACCGAAGACTATGTTGTGTACTGCTTTGGGGCAAGTAATGATGGTGCCTCCAGGCTGGTGCAAGAGTTTACGGAAGAACAGATTGCACAGTTGGAAGCCTTCCTTGATAGTGAAAATGTAAACAGCCATATCCCTGTTTTTATACTGTCCCATTACCCACTGCATTATAATGGCAATAGGATAGTCGAGCGTTCGGAGGATGTTATTGCTATCCTGAATGAACACTCAAATGTCTTTTTCCTCTGGGGCCATAACCATTCTGATGTCGGGGACAAGGAAGATGGCTATGACAACATCCTGAAGGCCGGAGATACAATTACCACTTTGAACAGCGAGAACGGAACCGCTAATTCAAGGCAACTCCAGTTTACTTATGCTGCTGCAGGGTGTATGAGCGATGAAGAATATTACGACAGCAGTGCGGCTGTGCTGGGCAAGGGCATCATTGCAGAGATCACTGATGTAGCCGGCCAAAAGCATGTTACTCTGACCTATTATAACATCGATGGCAACCCCTTCCAGGTTGCAGGAAAAAATACAGTCGCCACCATTACTATCGAGATTAGTGATCCTGTTCCCAGTAGCGATGCGGAGCTCTCCTCACTTTCATATTCCCTGAACGGTTCAGCTGGAAAAAGCTGTCCGGGATTCTCCCCCTCTACGTTAGAATACTCGATAACGTTGCCCTCTGGAACGCCGAATGGCAGCCAACTGGTTCTATCCGGTGTATGCAGCGATAAGGATGCCAATATTACAGAAAATACAGGAGCCACAGTGGTCAACGGAGTGGCAACAGCCTCTATCACTGTAACAGCCGAGGATGGCACCACCAAAACATACGCAGTCAGCTTTACTGTTTCGGAGATAAAATACTATACTATCAGCTGGGATACGGATGGTGACGGGGTTGTAAATGACACAACTACTGTTGCCTACGGTACTATGCCGACTCACGCGGTTGGGAAAAAGAATCCGACAAAAGAGTACACCTACAGCTTTACAGGCTGGTCACCGATGTTAGCTCCTGTTACCGGGGCAGCAACATATACTGCCAATTTCCTTGCTATACCCGTTACAACAAATGGTGGCGGAGGCGGAGGCGGAGGTGGCGGTGGCGGTGGCGGTGGAGTTCCAGGCGGAGGAACGGGTGAAAAAGATCCCTCTACCGAAGATATCCAGGATCCCGCTGTTCCCTCAGGACCTGCTGATCCAAAGAAAGATGATAAGAAGACAAAGTATGATGATGTCCCGGGAAATAGCTGGTATTATGATGCTGTTCAGTACGTTACCGGATTTGGCTTGTTCCAGGGTGTCTCAGGTAATCGATTTGAACCCCATATGACTATTACGAGAGCTATGTTTGTAACCTCACTGTGGAGGCTTGAAGGCAAGCTGGCTCCAAAATCATCCAACCGGTTTGCCGACGTTGCTGATGGAACATGGTACACGGACGCAGTCACATGGGCATCCTCAAATAATATCGTAAAGGGTTATAACGCATATTCATTCAGACCCAACGATACTCTAACGCGTGAGCAGTTGGCCACAATCCTGTATCGCTATGCAATCTACAAGGGCTATGACGTAACGGCAGCGGATGATTTGACTGCATTCTATGATGCAAACAAGATATCCTCCTGGGCATTAGCAGAAGCAAAGTGGGCAGTAGGCGAAGGACTTATCACAGGTGTAAGTGAAACCAGCTTCGAGCCTGCCGGAAATGCCAGTCGTGCGCAGGTTGCCATGATTCTAATGAGGTTTGTTATGAATAAAGTAAAGTAGGATTAAGTGTGAATTCTTAGCAAAGGGAAAGTCCGGGTTTTGCCTAAAGTGCAAAATTCGGACTTTCTTCAATTCCGGCTTTTGCCCAATTAAATTCGAGGTCAATTTCTGAA
>CAYOKA010000096.1:0-3052 GCA_964404395.1 uncultured Oscillospiraceae bacterium
AAAAATTCCCCGGAAATATAATCCCAGGGAACATTAAAAACAAAACTGCATCGCAATCTTCTTCCATCCAGACTTTACTGTCGGCTCAGGAATCACACCTGATCGGCTTTCGCTCGCGGGCTAGCATTTTATCGCATTACCGCCGGTAGGGACTCTCACCCTGCCCTGAAGATTATATTTAATTACTCTATTTATATTACACCGAAGCATTGTATTAGTCAATAGCCCTTGAATATTTATAGCCGGGGCTTCCAAAGTGCATCAACAGGCTTGCCCGTAAGCAGCTCAAAGTCGCCTTTCTCCTCCTCATTGAAGCTGTGGATACCTTCTCCGGTCTTCATCTTTTGAACACCATTGAGCACATTATTAAAGCGCCTACAGTCCAGTTTATAACGCAGAGCAAAGAATAACGCAATTGCCAAAAACACAACAGGTATTATTACAAACATCCATTTGATCGTTGCCACTACATTCGAAGATGCGTATTTGGCAGGATCAAAGGCATTTATGCTGCTTTTAAGGATATTGTATTCATTTTGGTTAAATCCCGTAAGCTGCAGTCCGAACCCCAACAGCAAAATAGCAATCCCGCTGGAGAATTTTCGCATAAAGGTGGTAAAACCGCTGTAAATTCCTTCCCGTCGTTTTCCGGTCATAAGCTCATCAACGTCAAAGATATCGGATAACATAGACCATGTCGCCAGATTGCCGGCTGCTGCTCCAAATGCAATGAACACTGCAAGTATGCATAGTATGATAAAAGGTGTTTCGCTGGTTACAAAGGCAAAAGCTAAAGACGCCGCTATCCAGATAGGAATTCCCAGATATAGAGGATAGCATTTACCTTTTTTCTGAGCGATCAGGTTATGTAAAAACATAAAGAGAAGCTGAAACACAAGAAGTACACCCATCAGTGTTTCATAATTTTTGTACTGCAGCACAACGATGTCTATATAGAACATAAAAAGCGCAAGGAGCAGGTCTATTGCTACCTGAACAAATATAAATATACCCAGATAAATACGGTAGGTTTTATTCTGAAGTACGGTAAACCAATTCCTTACAGAGAATTTTTCCGGCGCTGGCGGGTTTTCCCGTTCTTTTGTCCCAATGAAGGTAAAAAACCAGCATAATGCAAAGATCATACCGAAAATAATTGCCATGATCAGATAACCAGTCTTCTGCTCAGGGCCGTTTACCTCACCGCCAATGGTTTTGATGATCATACTCGGAATA
This sequence comes from uncultured Oscillospiraceae bacterium, assembly GCA_964404395.1. GTDB lineage: Bacteria > Bacillota > Clostridia > Acetivibrionales > DTU013 > JAAYBT01. Next base: position 1,237 of record CAYOKA010000096.1, read on the forward strand.
ATGGCCGCTATAATAGAAGTTCCGGCTGAAAAAACCATTCTGACAGTGGTATAGCTGGTGCGCTCATTATAATCATCTGTCATTTCAGGCAGTATTGAATTGTATGGCACCATGACGATTGTGAAAGCAGTCCCGAATGACATGTATGCCAGCATGTGATAAATAAAAGCAGCTGTTTGCGATGTTATTCCGAATGAATACCACATCAAAACAAATGAAATAAAGACAGGAATTATGCCGGCAAGGAAATAAATACGGCGGCGGCCGTACCTGGATCGTGTCCTGTCAGACATGACCCCGATAATGGGATCAGTTACAGCATCCCAAAGCTTTCCTACAAATATGACTGTGGTAGCAAGAACAACAGGAAGTCCTTCTACAATAACCAGATAGTTCATATAGAGCATGCTGAATATAAGAAAAGCCCCGCCTCCGTAGATGTCTCCGCATGCGTAACCGATTTTCCTCTTCAACATTCTAACCAACGCCTTTCAGATAACTTTATTTAGCCACAAACCAAAGGAAGCTTTCTAAAAATCTGCTTAAATAGTCCCATCCCATGTACTGACTTTTTCAGCCCTGATTTCTTCTTCATCAAACCATCTTGTTGTAACTGTTTTAGTTTTTGTATAAAAGCGGATGCCATCCTTCCCAAGAGTATGAAGATCACCAAAGAACGATCTTTTGTGACCGGAAAACGGGAACATCCCCACAGGTACAGGTATTCCAACATTGATACCTACCATTCCGCCATCAGTGTATCTAGCAAATTCCCGGGCATAGTACCCATTATTGGTGAAAATGACCGATCCATTGGCATAAGGATTCTCGTTCATTATTTTCAGTCCTTCTTCAAAGCTTCCGACACGCTTGATGCACAGTACAGGCCCGAATATCTCATCTGTGCCCACCTTCATCCCCGGCATTACATGATCGAAAATGGTCGGTCCCACATAGAAACCCTTTTCAAATCCATTGACCACCTTGCCTCTTCCGTCGAGTATCAGCTTTGCTCCTTCTTTCACTCCATCCTCGATGCACTTCTCTATAAAATCCTTGTGGGATCCGGAGACTACCGGGCCAAGCTCTGAGGCTTTATCAAAGGCAGGTCCGACGACACGTTCCCTGCTAAGGCGAACCAGCTCATCTGCAAGCCTGTCTGCAATGCTCTCCTGTACGACAACAACAGGTAACGCCATACAGCGTTCTCCGGCACAGCCAAGGTAAGCATTGATGATACCTTTTGCAGTTCTCTCAACAGGCGCGTCTTCCAGTACCAGTGCATGGTTTTTTGCCTCGCACAATGCCTGGACGCGTTTCCCGGCCGCTGCCGCCGTAGAATAGATATGTTTGCCAACAGCAGTCGATCCAACAAAAGTAATACCATCAACATCGGGATGATTAAGGAATATTTCCGCTTCATTCCTGCTGCATGTCACAATATTTAAAACTCCGTCGGGAAGTCCCGCCTCTCTGTACAATTCCGCAAATTGCATGGCTGTCAATGGCGTCATACTGGCGGCCTTGAGCACGATCGTATTCCCGCAGGCTATACACATGGGTGTCATCCAACCCATCGGTATCATAGCCGGAAAATTGAAAGGCGCTATGCCTGCAAAAACACCAACAGACTCTCTGTATAGTACTGAGTCAAAGCCAGCAGAAGTGTCCATCAGTGATTCCCCCATCATGAGGTTTGGAGCGGATATAGCCTGTTCAGTTGCCTCTTTCGCTTTCAGCACATCTCCCGCCGCTTCATCAAGCACCTTTCCATTCTCGGTGGCAACCAGCAATGTAAGCTCATCCATATGCTTTT
>CAYOKA010000096.1:3152-5591 GCA_964404395.1 uncultured Oscillospiraceae bacterium
TTTTGATCCTGTTCACAGGTCCTGAAATACCAACACTATAAAGAGCGATTCCCGAGTGGTTGTATATAGGTGCTGCTATACACATGATATCTTCACTCATTTCCCCATCATCTGTTGCGTAGCCTCTGGAAACGATTTCATCCAGTTCTTTGCGAAGCTTTTCCGAATCAGTTATGGTTTTATTAGTATAGGGTTTGAAATCTATCCTCGTTAAAATGCTTTCACGTTTATCTTCCTCACAAAACGCAAGCAGGCACTTTCCGACAGATGAACAGTATACAGGTTCAGTATTTCCTACTTTTGCATTTACTGCAAGAAGTGAGTCGGTCATTATTTGTTCTATAACCACAGCGCTGTCATTACTCAGCATACATAAGTGGGAGGATTCGCCTGTATCTTCCACCAAACTGGTCATAAAAGGTTTTGCTGTCGAAATTACATCAAGATTTTTGACCAAATGGTCGGAGAGGCGCAGTATTCCCGGCCCTAGCTTGTATTTAGACGTATCATTATCCTGTGTAACGACATTGAATGAAATCATTGTTTCAAGAATTCTGAATGCGGTGCTTTTATTAACACCCAGCTCTTCTGCAACTTGTGTTACACCAGCGCTTTTCTGTTTTGATAGAAAGAAAAGTGCCTGCATTCCCCTTCTAAGTGATTGAATCATATAATCTCCTCCGAAATACTCTGGAAAGTATGTACCTGATACTCACTCCGGTATTTTGATATCTGCAAGTATTTTTTGAATAGCGCCAGATTTTTGTTTTTGTTCAGCGACAAGACGATAAAACGGCTTATGCGAAAAAGCAGTTTGTATCATCTTGCGATTCAGCAAACTTAAAATTTCTTCAAACGATTTGTGAGTTGATTTTGATATGCTCTGCAATATACAGCGGCTTTCCTTCTGACTTTCACTTCTCTCCGGCGGATAGCCCTGACCGGCATTGTCTGAAAACAGTTTTTCAAAAACATATCCAAGGTTCAGGTCCCCTGCCCAGCCATATCCTTTATTGAGAGCAAGAGAAATGCAATTGCCTGCATTGATGCTTGAAAACAGAAAAGCATCCAATGGTTCCTCGATCAAACCACAGAAAACATTCGGATACTGCATTGCAGAATTCAGAAAGCCCTGTCCTGTCCCACATCCTCCAATGACCATATCCACCGCACCCATATTCAAAAGCACACCCGCCATAAAACCAGTATGTATATAGGTCAGTTCAGTCTGAAACTCTCCATCTGTCATGCCGACATTGAAAACTTCCTGCCCGGAATATTTCAATGCCGAAAGGATATCTCTGTTTTTTGAACGAGCGGATACCTCATTTATTACTGCAACTCTCACATGCTTCGCCTCCTTCCGATTGCTTTTTTAGCCTTAAAACATATATCACCGGCTGTCAGCCGGTATTTTTCCATCAGATAATCCTGTGTTCCCACCTCACCGAAGGTGTCTTCCACCCCTACACGTTCCAGCGGTACCGGGAAGTTTTCGCATACCACCTCTGAAACAGCGCTTCCAAGTCCGTTAATGATATTATGGTTTTCAGCTGTGACTATTGCACCGCAGCATTTTGCTGCATCAATGACCGCTTGAGAATCGATCGGCTTTATCGTATGCATATCCATCACCAGAGCATTGATTCCCTCTTCCGCAAGCATCTGCGCCGCCTTCATCGATTCATATACCATTATGCCGCAAGCAATTATGGCAATATTACTCCCCTCTCTCAAAACATTTGCTTTTCCTATAGTAAATTCCGCTTTTTCATCATAAATACGCATTGTTTTACGGCGTACATATCTCATGTAAAAATTCCCATAGGTTTCAGCCATATATCTGACTGCATATGGAAGCATCACACCATCAGCCGGTTCAAAAACTGTCATTCCAGGTATATTACGCATTATCCCCATATCTTCAAATGGCATATGTGTACCACCGTTTGAGGTAGCTGCCACACCGGCATCCGCACCGATGATTTTTACATTCAGGTCCTGGTAGGCACAGGAAAGGAATACCTGGTCATAGACCCGGCGTGATGCGAATGTGCCAAATGCGTGCAGATAAGGGACATAACCTGTTGCTGAAAGTCCTGCTGCCATACCTGCTGCATGCGCCTCCATGATCCCGCAGTTGATCGCCCGATCTGCATATGCTTTATAGAAAGGCTTTGTACCCATGGAATAGCTTGTATCCACATCGATGACAAGAATCTTGTCGTTGCGCCCGGCTTCTTCTATAAGTGCATTGCAGTAATGCACACGCATATCGGTTTCATCCGGCTGAAAGCCGTTCAAAATATTGTTTTTACGCATCATTTTCTCTGCCCTTCTTTCTGCCTACCCGTCTGTTCTTTCTCCAGCGCTTCATGAAGCCCTCTTTCCACTTCACATATAGCCTCTTTAGCCATAGCTTCGGTAATCACCATATAA
>CAYOKA010000096.1:5691-8697 GCA_964404395.1 uncultured Oscillospiraceae bacterium
CAGCCAGTGAAAATTTTAATACTTCCCTGCCTCTTTTCCCGCTCAATACAGGCTCACGATCATTCTTTATCGCATCTATAAAGTCCAATGTCGAGTTTTTGAAGGACTCTCCCCAGTCAACAGGCATATCCCAATATTCGCTCAGTTTACCGTCCCGGTACATTACTACAGGAGCGACTGTCGGCAGCAATGTCCCCGTACAGCGGGTCACCCAGATGATTCCCCTTGAACCCGTGATCTCCATCCGCTCGTCACAGGTGTAATATTTGCTCTGTATATACATATCCTTTGAGTCTACTATATCCATAATGCCGTATATCTTGCCGTTCCTGTGCTTCCACATGATAGTCGCGGGACAGTCCTGATAGATTCCAGGAAGTACCTGTGTACTGTCGATCCAGGCTGATACCTTTTCAACCTCTCCCAGCATATGAAGGATTATGGAGAATTTATGATAACCATCATCAAACACAAGAGGCCCACCACCTGCAAGCGTATCGTTCAAGCGCCACAGCCAGGACTTAAGATCGATCTTCCAGCCTGTTTCTTTCAGTTCCCCGGTCAATTCTACCCCGGCTTTTTTTGCCCTTCCTTCCGGATTAGGCGTATTTGCCGAGCCAAGACCGGCATTGTTCATTTTGTACCGGACGGATACCGGTTCGCCGATTTCTCCTCTGTCCAGAAGTGTTTTGGCAAATTGGTAGGGCGGATAGAATACAAAGTTCTCAAAAACCTTCAGCTTAACGCCATTTTTGTCTGCCGCCGCAATCATAGCATCGCACTGCGCCAGATTCATTGCCATAGGCTTTTGTACCGATACGTGTTTTCCTGCTTCGCACGCTTTCACTGTCATTTCACAGTGAAGATGATGCGGAACAAGGATTTCAACAGCGTCTACTGCCTTATCTATTAGTACTTCCTCATAGCTTTTGTAAACCTTTTTTGCGCCGTAGGTCTTTGCAAATTGCTCTGCTTTTTTTATATCCTTGTCACAAACGCCATATAACTCTGCATCCGGATTATTCTCATATCCAAGGACATGCAGCGTAGCGATCCTGCCACACCCCACAAGCACGATGTGCAGCTTTTTGTTTTCGGCAGACATGCATTTTCCCCCTTTGCCCTTTTATTCAATTAAAATAAAATGTTAAATGGTTTCTTCCTGTCTACTGTTCTCATATGCAGTACGTCTGACTGTATCATAAGCCGGCACAGGCACATCCCACCATCCGAATGCCTTGCCGCCGCTATACGGATATTCTCTGCAGACATCAACATGAATGAGCGCCGGTTTGTTTGAAGCAAGTGCATTATGTAAAGCAGTCTTGACTTCTTCTTTTTTAGATATGCTTTGGCTATGTATCCCAAATGCTTCTGAGATTTTTTTGAAATCCGGCGAATATATGGTGCCATTCTTTTCCCAATCATTCCCGAATGTTTTGTCCTGCCCCAGAACATCCGACTGCAGATCTTTTATTGCCATCCATCCGCAGTTATCGGCCAAGACAACTACTACAGGAATATCATACTGTGCCATGGTTGCCAGCTCCTGAATGACCATAAGGAAGTCGCCGTCTCCCAGCAGTGATACAACAGGTCTGTCCGGGCATGCGAGTTTCGCACCCATTGCTGCCGGAAGTGCCCAACCCATTGTAGAAAAACCACCGGTCGTCAGGTTGCAGTACCTCTCTTTATAGCAATACTCCTGAAACAGCTGCGCCTGTGTGTTTCCGGAAGAAGTTGAAATGATAGTGTTGGCCGACAAATGCTCGTTCATTTCGCCAACAAGCTGAGATATAGTGATTTTATCCGTGTTGACGCTTCGAATTTCTTTCAGCTGCGCAGCCCACGCCACTTTCAGATCGGCTATTTCATTCAGATAGCAGCTTCTGCCCGTATTATCCGTTCCATATGCGTCAATGAGCTTCAAAAGAGCATCGTTCAGATCACTGTTGATTCCGACATCCGCCATATAGTTTTTACCTATCTCATTTGCATCCATATCTATATGTATGAGTTTGGTATCCGGGAAATTGAAGCTGACCCCTTTCCTGTATGAACAGGTGGTTTCGTCAGCAAACCGTGTACCAACTGCCAGGATCACATCCGCCTTCCTGCAAAGCTCAATGCCGACAGGCGTTCCTTTTGAACCGGTGTGGAATCCATATTGGGGATGTATTTCCGAAACAGTTCCCTTGCCTGCAAGCGTAGTAATAATAGCGGCACCCCAATTTTCAGCAAGTTTTTCAATAAGTTCGCCCGCTTTCGCTCGAAGCGCACCTCCGCCTGCAAGTATAACCGGGCGTTTCGCAGTCTTCATTAACCGGATTGCCTGCTCAATTGATTTACTATCCGCACAAGGTTTGGAATCAACGTTGACGGAAACTTTTTGATTTGGATTTACTTTATGATAACTGCATTGAACATCCATCGGTAGCATTACCGCACAGGGTCCCGGTCTTCCTGTCGTCATCATATGGAAACTGCGTTTCAGCATCCTGGGCAGCTGTTCAACCGACTCTGCGCGCCAGCTTCGCTTGGCCAGAGGTTCCAGCGTACGTATTATATTACTGTCCTGATACCGTTCGATCTCCTGTAGAACTCCTACACCCTTCATATTTACATGTGTATCCCCGCATAGCTGTAAAAAGGCTGTCGAGTCTACATAAGCGGTTGCAAGGCCAATGCAGGAGTTTAATGTTCCCGGACCAATGGATGAAAAGGATGCCAGTGGCTTTCCGCTCATCCTGTAATATCCGTCTGCTATTGATGTTGCAGCCTGCTCGTGTTTTACCTGAAGGTATTTGATTTTGCCGTCTTGATCGGCCTTTCTGACGGCATCAAACAATCCCATGACACCATGCCCCGGAATACCGAGGATATAGGGTACGCCTTCTTCAATAAGCGCATTTACAATGATTTCTCCACCTGTTTGTTTCATATGCATTTCTCCTTAAGAAAAATACTTTGCATAACTATTGTCTATCATAATGTGGAAATAGTCAA
>CAYOKA010000097.1:0-8619 GCA_964404395.1 uncultured Oscillospiraceae bacterium
CAGCCAGGGCTCGGAAAAAATCAATGGTGTCATAAGAAAGGCTTTGGATGTTCTATTAAAGGATTTTAACATATGCCATATATGCGGCAAGGGGAATGTGGTCTATGAGCTCCAAAACAAAAAGGGCTACAAGCAGTTCGATTATATCAATGAAGAGCAGCCCCACATTTATGCACTGGCAGACTTGATTGTATCAAGAGCCGGTTCTACCGTGATTTTTGAGCTGTTGGCGTTGAAAAAGCCAAATTTACTAATCCCTCTTTCCAGAGCTGCAAGCAGGGGAGATCAGATATTGAATGCGGCCTCTTTTGAGGAACAGGGGCTGAGTATGGTATTACACGAAGAAAATCTGAATGAAGAAGCTTTGGTTCAAGCAATACATGAACTTAAGGCTTCAAAAGGGAAATATATAGAAGCAATGAGACACAATAAAAGTGAGAGCGGGGTAGAAGCAGTGATGAAAGTAATAGAAAAGATCTAGGCTTCCTTTTGTCCTGTATATTCTAATATGGTGGAAGCACACTCGCTTATAATTCTTTCTGATTTTCTCTTATCATCCTCAGACGAAATATTCTCTATATTCTCTGACAAAAAAGAAATTTTCATTTCGGTATAGCTGAGAAATTCACCAAAGGTTATTTTCTGTTGTTTATACATGTCTTGAATGACAGATAGCATCAACATTGTACATTCGACCAGCTCTATTTGCATTATTAAACCTCGCAAAAATTTTATAGAAATAAAATATCATCATTCAAAGCAAATGTCAAACTATAGTAAAATTCTTATGCAAATGTTGCCAGCTTAGCTATCTTCCAGTAAATTCATTATTTTTCATTTGCCGAACAGGAAAAAAGTGATGTTCAGTAAATAATCTTCTATGTTCAGTAAATAAATAGGAATAGCGTTCACAAAAATGTATAATGTTAATGGGTGATGACAATGTTCAACAAAATAAGTAAATATATTGCAGATCAAATTTATGACACGCTGCCTAATGTTGATCCTGAGCGAAGGGAAATTGTTGAGTATGGCGTTTATATGACCTTGTCTGAGATAGTTAAGATTGGATTTTTACTTATTGTTGCGGCGGTGCTACATATTATCCCTTATGCGCTTGGGGCCATTGTAATATATGGTGTTCAAAGAATGTTTCTTGGAGGCCTTCATGCGAAAACGCATCTTGGCTGTGTTATTACACACTCTTGTGTAGTTTTTGGTATAGTGGCATTATCATTCATTTCAAGGATAGATAAAATATATTTATTATTGTTGATAGTTCCCTTTTCCTATATCACAGCCTACAAATATGCACCTGCGGATATGCCCCAGAAGCCTGTCAACTCTAAAAGACAGCGAAAGCAGCTCAGGATAGGCGGCTTCATACTCTTAGCGATCCTTTTTACCGCATCTTATTTTTTGGACAATCCCTGGTCAAATATAATACTTTTCGCATGCTTTATTCAAGCAGTTTTTATGACACCATTGCTTTACAGAATAACTGGGAGTAAGTATGGAAGAGAGGAGGCGTCGGTATGAAAAAGAATTATCTGAAGATTCTCATCTGTTCCGCAGCCATGATCGGTGTATTTTTGGCGACTACTGTTTCAACATATGGCTGCTGGTTTTGGGCATTCTATCAGAAGGAATGTCCGAAGGCCCTAATTAGAGAAGATTGAGAAAGGGGGTTATCTACCCCTTTCTCCCATCTGTTATTTCGATAGTTTGTGTAAAGACATCTCCTTCATAAGTTGTTGCATGGAATACGTCGCTATATTTGGAGATTATTGATTTGGCAATCGCCAATCCCATACCCCTATTTTGGCCCTTTGTCGAGTAACCGTCCTTATTAATTAACTGAAGCTCAGGAGAGTCCGTACAAATGTTGGAAATTGAAATTTCCATATACTGCTCGCTCTTTCGCACTAAAACGTCAACCGTCTTTCTGTTTTTAGCTGCCTCCTCTATTGCATTGTCTAAAAGGATACCGACAATCTCGCACAGCTCCGAAATTTTTATGTGGGGAATATTCTCAACCTCACCGATTACACTAAGTTCAATATTTATACCTACAGCTTGGGCTTGTGATACTTTTGATGACAATATTCCGAACAGGCCGGCATTTTTAATATTATATATTTCCATATTTATCTGCTCTGTATTCTGAACAATAAGCTCTGAGACATATTCCTTCAATTCGTCGATTTTATCCATTTTCAGCATTGAATAAATGACTGTCATGTTGTTGCTCCAGTCGTGCTTGAACCTGCGAAGGTCAAACAACGTACTGTGAAGGGATTTGTTATAGAACCTTTGATGAGCAAGCTCCTCTTCATCAATTGTTTTTCGCAGAGTACTGAACCACACTATAATAGTAAATATGCAATAGGATATTACGGTCACTGAGATAATAGAATAGGCAAAGAAACTGAATGCATTCATATAATAATGCAAAGCAAAGGCAGAGGCAACAATGAGCAGAGTTATGCCCGTCAGGATGTATAAAAACTTGTTGCGGTTTATAGAAGTAACTAATTGCTTAAAGGGCTTGATAATCAGAATCAGCAAAAACGCAAAGCCATTAGATGCAAGGTTACCAAAAATTAACCACAATAAGCTGCTTTGAAAGGCATCCAGTAAAGGATCTTTAATAATAACGCCAGCGACAAGAGAAACTAAAGCACTACCAATAGCGAGGCCTATCACGTATGAAGAGAATGCTATAAATGCATCAATCAGTGAAATTCTCAATATTGCCTTTATAATAATAATACTTACCGGCAGTAAGATAATTGGTTTGTACGCTTCAGAGGATAGTAATGATGACAGGATTCCATTTACCATGGTGAATACCACTATAAACGCCAGCTTTTTCTTCTTTCCCAATTGTATACTAAGCACACAGCTCAAGAAAAACATAATAAGCAGGGCGCCTAAAAAAGATGAGGCTAAGTTTATAATCAATTTATAGATCATCTGTACTACTTGTATGATATAGTAGACATCTAGATCATACATTCCTTTCAATTATTTACGCTCACTTCATGGTAATATCGAATTTACGAAAGGTGAAGGAGCGTAGTGAATGAATCTTTCATAAATTCGGCCAACTTTTGCTGGCAATGCTTATCCATTACTGCTCAATAGTTCCAATAAGGTGATTGAAACTGGAACCGAGCTTGCATTTAAATCCATTGTTTAAAACAAGGTTCTTGTTCTTTTTATCAATATAGTCCAGATAATCCTTATTGATTACGACAGATCTGTGGCACCTTATGAATCTAACATCCTTGATTTGTAAAACAAGTGATTCCAAGCTGTCGTATACCTCTATAATCCGCGTGCCTGTATAAATAATTGATTTAGTTCCTTCTCGGCATATGTGGGATATAGAGCTTATTGGGACATAGAATATACGGAACCCTGATTTTAGTGGGACAATACTATTGTCGTTTTGACGTTCCTCTATTTCATTGTTTAGTTTAACAAGACATCTTTCAAGATTTCGACCTATGGGTTTTGTAATGAAATGATATGCGTTAACATCAAAGGCTTGATGAATGTATTCAAGCATGCCGGTGCAAAAAATTATTTCTGCCTTAATCTTTTCCTTTCTTAAGCATTTGGCTATATATATGCCATTTACCTCGGAATTGAGATTGATGTCGATTATGCAGACGTTAATTGACTGTGCGCGAATTGTCCTTATGAATTCCTTATAATTGGTGGTTGCAACAACAATCCGCCCCTTAATATTATGCTTGCTAAACCAAGAGGGTATTAGCTGTTGGTAGACTTCAAGCAAATTAATGTTATCATCAAGAATAGCGATTGAAAGCATTGTATCACTCCTTCTATTCTAATCCGAATATAGCAAAACAAATGCAATTAACGTATCCGAACACTGCTTAAAATAAACTAAGAAAATATTGTTGCCGAACAGATATAGTATACTATGGAAATTTATTCTTGGAAAGTGGATAATTATATTTAAGCATGTAATAATTTGTGTATTTTTATAAAATACCGGGTAAAGGCAAAAAATTAGGTGAGATTTGGGGGTTCGAGTCCCCTTTACCGCATAAAAAAAACATCATCCTGTCGGATGATGCCCTTCATTAAAACTTTTGCTTTGCAAAAGTTAACAGAGGATACCTCTTTTCATTTGCTATGCTCATGAAAAAGGAGTGGTACACCATCGGGGACTCGAACCCCGGACGCCCTGATTAAGAGTCAGGTGCTCTACCAACTGAGCTAATGGTGCATATCTTTTTTGCACCTACCTATTATAATAGGAACCCGTCACCTTTGTCAACACCTAAAAAATTATGATGATGAACATGGAAATTCGAAGGAATTGGCGAGACACTTGCAGAACTATATATAACATAGAAAAAATCTAAAATTCCGGATCGAGCAGGTGGTTTTATGGCGGGCTACAAAATAAATGTCATTAGGCTAAATAAAATAATCAACAAAGCTATTGAAACAATCAACAATAGCAAAACTGAGATATATGATATTGCAGATAGCTCGCGTAATGAGTGCAAAATGCTTGAGGAAGAACTGAACTCTCTGAAGCATCAGGTTACTAATCTTATTGGCGAGGTTGAGGTGCTAGAGTTAGCTCTAAAGCAAAGCAAACGCAAATTAATGACAATTAATAAAAACTATGATAACTATTCTCAAGAGGAGCTTAAGGATGCCTATGAAAAAGCCGATAACCTTCGTGTAGAACTGGCAATTAAGAGAGCGGCGGAGCAGTACCTAATTAAGCGAAGAAATGAGCTTGAGATCCGCATTAAGGATGCAATTAAGACTGTTCAGAAGGCAGATAATTTGATTACACAGGTTGGCATGGCATTAGGATATCTTACAGGGGACTTGCAGGAAGTCAGTAGTCAGCTTGAGAGCTTACAGCATAAGCAGTTAGTTGCTCAAAAAATAATCATGGTCCAGGAAGAAGAACGTAAACGTGTGGCGAGGGATATTCATGACGGGCCGGCACAGTTGTTATCGAATGTAGTTTTAAAGGCTGAGATATGCGAAAGAATGATTGACATTGATTTAGATAAGTCTCGAGAGGAGCTAAGAGATCTAAAAAAGATTGTCAGAGAAAGCTTGCAGGACGTTCGAAAGATTATTTACAATTTGAGGCCTATGTCCTTAGATGACTTAGGACTAGTCCCAACGCTGCAAAGATATGTAACTACCTTTCAGGAGGAATCAGGCATAGCGGTATCTTTTCAGACCAGGGGAACACCGCCGGAGTTAAAATCCGTAATATCAACTACTGTACTGCGGGTCGTACAGGAAGCAATAAATAACGTGGTTAAGCATGCAAATGCAGATAGTATTTCCATACATATAGAATTCCTGCCAATGGAGATCAAGCTTTTTGTTATTGATGATGGTATAGGCTTTGACACAGCAAAGCTTAAGGAAAAAGATGAAGATATCTCCAGCGGCTTTGGCTTGACCAGTATGCGCGAACGTGTGGAACTGCTTAACGGTGAAATGCTTATCAGCTCTGAACCGGGGAAGGGGACCCGGCTGAATATAATGATACCCTTTACACAAGAAGAGGAGGATATGGATGAAAAACAAGATTAGAGTTCTTATTGCCGATGATCATTCCATGCTTAGGCAGGGGCTCAAACAGATCCTTGAACTCGAAAAGGACATCATTGTTGTTTCATTGGCGACAAACGGGAGTGAGGCAGTGCAATTTGCGCAAGAATTCAGTCCTGATGTAATACTGATGGATATAAATATGCCGGGTCTAAACGGGCTGGAGGCCATTAGTGAAATCAGAAAAATGAACCTTCCGGTGAAAATAATTGTTCTGACCATTCATGAGGATCGGGAGTATCTATTCAAAACACTGCAAATGGGTGCGGAAGGCTATGTTCTAAAGGATGCTGAAACAGATGTTCTGATAGAGGCGATCCGTAGTGTTCATGCAGGCAATTCTTTTATACAGCCTAATATGACGAAAGAACTGATAAAGGAATTTAACAGAGTAACGATGCGAGAGAATAGTAAACATGAAATGAAAAACCTTACAGCAAGGGAGATGGAGGTTCTCGAGCTTATTGCAGAGGGAATGATTAATAAGGAAATCGCAAGGCAGTTATTTATCAGTGAAAAAACGGTTAAAAACCATGTCTCCAATATATTCAAGAAGCTAAATGTCTCAGACAGAACCCAGGCTGCCATTTATGCATTTAAGCATAATTTTATGATTTAACTATCCAACCAAAAAGCGTACTTGTTGATACCTTTTTTCTTGAGTGGTAGAATTGTATTGATACGGCACATATGATAATAAGGTTATGCACTCAGGTGGGTGTGAAATAGGCCCGAGACCAATAGACTTGCATTTGAAAGCATTGAAAAGTATGGGCGTTAAGGTGCGGGATGCCCAACGTGGATTTATTCACTGTGAGGCTGATAGGTTGAAAGGTTGTGATGTCCAGCTCGATTATCCAAGTGTGGGTGCTACTGAAAATATTATGCTAGCCTCGGTATTTGCTGAAGGTGAGACTGTTATCAGGAATGCTGCTAAGGAACCGGAGATTCTAGATCTACAGAATTATTTGCAGGCGACCGGTATTCATGTGACCGGCGCGGGTACGGGTGTTGTAAGAATATGCGGCGGAGCTCATGAGCTGAGAAGTGCAGAGCATACAATTATTGCAGACCGGATTGTGGCAGGTACATATATGGTAGCAGCGGGCATTACAGGAAGTCAATTACTGCTGAGGAATGTGATACCCGAACACCTGGGTTCCATTATTTCCATTTTGGGAGAAAGCGGGTGCAGGGTCAATGTCAGGGGAAGCACCATGATGGTAACAGGACCTTCCAGACAAAGGGCAGTAGATATTGTTAGAACGATGCCCTATCCGGGGTTCCCAACCGACATGCAGGCGCAGGTTGTAGCGATGCTTACGATTGCCAGAGGTACCAGCATAATGGTGGAAACTGTATTTGAAAACCGCTACAAACACGTGGCTGAATTACTGAGAATGGGCGGAAATATTAAGCTTGAGGGACGAGTTGCTATAATTAAGGGCGTGAAAAAGTTGATTGGCGCCAATGTTTATGCTCGTGATCTCAGGGGAGGGGCTGCGCTTGTGCTGGCGGGACTTGCTGCAGATGGTGAAACAGTGATTTCTGATATTAAGCATATTGACCGCGGGTATGATCATATTGAAGAAAAATTGCAGCAAGTAGGAGCATTGATTCGAAGAATACCTTAGTATTACCGTAATTACACAGGAGAAAATCAGGGGGAGATTTATGAAGGTACGAAGGATTAAGGGTGTTCATATACCTCCATATAAAGTTAAGAGAAGAAAAAGAAGACTGAAAAGAATACTGCGAACTATTAGATGCTTGCTGGTGATAATTTTGTTTGCGATGACTATCGTGTATGCTGCACTGTCACCATTTTTTAATATCAATGAGTTTGAAATAGAGGAAGCATTACATTATGATGATAGCTACCTGATGGAAGCTTCAAAAATACAATTGGGGCGTAATGGATTCCGAACTGTATTTTCCGGGGCAGGTAAGTTTTATTTGTTACGTATAGGGTCTGCAGAGCGTGCCATTGAGGAGAGTTGTCCTTATGTTAAGGCTGCTAAGGTAAGGTATGTCATACCTTCTACGGTTTCTATCGAGGTGGAGGAGAGGGAAGCTGCTGGGTTACTTAGGGAAAATGATGTAGATGTTATAATAGACAAAGATGGTTTTATGCTGGAGTTTGATACGAATAAATTGCACTCTGAATTACCTGTAATAGTGGGGATTGAGTTGGAATCGCCAAGACTGGGGCAAAAAATTGATGTTTCAGAGGAATTGCTCTTATCAGCTTTCAAAGTTTTTGATACAATAAGTGAAGTGGATAGGTCGAAGGAGGACAAGCTTTTGCCCGATGTGGACTATGTTAATGTTGGGGATCTTTATAATGTCAGCTTTTCTTTGCAGTCACGAGTAATTGTTAATCTTGGTGATATGGGTGATTTATATTACAAAATTAGCGCTGCTCAGACCATATTTACACAAAATATAAAAAGTACGGAAAGGGGTAAACTGGATTTTTCATATGGAGCCAATCCTGTTTTTACTCCGGAAAGCAGAGGGTGATACTATGTTGCCGGTTTTAGGAATGATAATAGGACTAATCATTGGAGTGCTTTTTATCCCGGTAAATATTCCCCCGCAGTATTCGATTTATATGGCGGTTGCAATACTTGCGGCGTTGGATTCTGTGTTTGGAGGTATTGCTTCGACATTACAAGAGAAATTTGACATGAAAGTTTTTCTTTCAGGTTTTTTCGGTAATGCCTTGTTGGCAGCCGGACTTGCTTATATCGGAGATCAGCTTGGGCTAGAGCTATATCTGGCGGCAATATTTGCATTTGGTAATAGAATGTTTCTTAATTTTGCACTTATTCGCAGATACATATTGAATAAGTCGTCTAAAAAAGATAATATATAGTTTGTGGAGGGGTTGCTTGCGTGGGTGATTTAATTGTAAGCATTGACATAGGTACTTCCAATGTGTGTACTTTAATTGGGAGGGTGAATAATTATACACAGCTGGATATT
>CAYOKA010000098.1:0-8535 GCA_964404395.1 uncultured Oscillospiraceae bacterium
ACAATTGTTGTCATACCTATCTTATATATAATACTATACAATGCATAGTATTGTGTTGTCAATAGTAAAATTAAAATTTCTGCTCATCAATATGCCATATATTCATCACATAAAGGCATTTCACTTTATTACATTCTGATTTAGAATTAATATGAATGTATAAAATATGGGTAAGGTACTAGTAAATACTTTAGACTATTGTTACAAGGGAGGAATGAAGCATGGCTGAGTTAAGATGGCATCCATTGATAAAGGATTGGGTGATGATTGCATCCCACAGGCAGGACAGGCCGCAGATGCCAAAGGACTGGTGTCCCTTCTGTCCGGGTTCAGGGAAGGTACCCGACTGCTACGATGTGCACAAATATGACAATGATTTTCCGGCGCTTTCGCAGGAGCCACCCGATCCGGATGATGTAGCAACCGGCTTTTACAGGATGGCGGAAGCCTATGGTAAATGCGAGGTCATACTATATTCTCCAGAGCATACTTCTTCGCTCCATGAATTTTCCACGGAGCATATTGTGAAAATAATTGACTTGTGGACAGAGCGTTTTGTAGAATTAAAGAAGGATGAGAAAATTAAGTACATTTTTATATTTGAAAACAGGGGAGAGATGGTAGGCGTAACAATGCCGCATCCACACGGGCAGATTTACGGATACCCCTTTATACCCAAGAAGCTGCAACTGGAGCTGGATGCCTGCAGGGAGCATCATGATGAAAACAGAACCTGCCTTATATGTGATATGCTGGCAGATGAAAGGAAGTCAGGGGACAGGGTGATTTTTGAAAATGAAGATTTTTTGGTTTTCCTGCCCTTTTTCACTGAATATCCCTATGGAATGTATATTGCAAGTAAGAATCATAAGCAGAATCTTAGCCAGTTCAGTGAACGGGAAAAAACTAATCTGGCAATAGCGCTTAAAGAGGCCACGGGGACACTGGATTCACTATTTGGATTTCCCTTTCCATATATGATGTGCATGCATCAGGAGCCGGTTAACAGCGGAGATGTCAGTGATTATTATCACTTCCACATCGAGTTCTTCCCACCGATGCGTGCCTCAAACAAGCAGAAGTTTAATGCCTCCAGCGAAACGGGCGCATGGGCTCATGCGAACCCGACAAAGCCTGAGGAAAAGGCAGAGGAGCTGCGCCAGGCTCATAAGAGGTTTCTTGATAGGCAGTAGTTTTGAAAGTCTGCCATAACGCTTGTTATTATGTATTAAGTAGCTGGATTATAGTGAGGCTGCATCGCAAAAGCCTTTTGATAAGCGTATAAAAGAAGGATTAAGAAAGGGATGGGATTACATATGAATAGTTCGGAACTTAAAAAGCGTTTTATTGAGATTTATGGTAGAAGCGAAGAGGGACTTCGCATGTTTTCATCCCCGGGCAGAGTCAATCTGATTGGTGAGCACACCGATTACAATGGGGGATATGTTTTCCCGGCTGCCTTGACCATGAGCTCCACAGTTATAGCCAGACCAAGGAGCGACAGAATGATGAACCTGATAGCTACAGATCTTGGTATCCAGGTTCGAGGCTCGCTTGACACGCTGGAAGAGTACAAGGCTTTGAAATGGGGCAATTACCAGTATGGTGTAGCCGACGAGCTGCAAAAGGCCGGCTACAAGCTGGCGGGATGTGACCTGCTCTATCACGATACAGTGCCTCTGGGAGCCGGGCTTTCGTCATCTGCGGCAATAGAGGTAGCAACGGCAATAACGCTGCTGGCATTGGGCAATACTGCACTTGGTTTGAAGCAGCCCATTGACATGGTAGAGATGGCACTAATCAGCCAAAAGGCTGAAAACAATTATGTCGGTGTTAATTGCGGTATTATGGATCAGTTTGCTTCTGCTATGGGTAAGGCCGATCACGCGATATTTTTGAACTGCAGGGACTTGAGCTTTCATCATGTACCCTTGAATCTAAAGGGCTACAGGATTGTCATTACAAATACCAATAAAAAACGTAGCCTGGCAGATTCCAAATATAACGAGAGAAGAAGTCAGTGCGAGCAAGCTTTTGCAATACTAAGAAATTTTATACCGCAAGCCACTTGTCTTGGTGAGATATCTATGGATGAATTCAATAAATACAAGCATGAGATTAAGGATGGAATAATCAGAAACAGGGCTGAGCATGTGATTGCTGAGGACGATAGGGTGCTCAAATCAGTTGAGGCCTTGAATAATGACAATATCGAGCTTTTCGGCAGATATATGATTGCTTCCCACAGCTCATTGAGAGATTTGTATGAGGTAACAGGCGTAGAACTTGACACGCTGGTGGAAGAGGCGCTGAGAATTGAAGGTGTTGCAGGCTCAAGAATGACAGGCGCAGGCTTTGGCGGCTGCACTGTTAGCATTGTCCGAGAGGAAGCTGTCGACATATTTATTGAGAAGGTTGGACAGGGTTATAGGGAAAAAACCGGGATTGAGCCCTCGTTTTATATCTCCCAAGTCGGAGACGGCGGCAGGGAGATTATCGAATAGGTTGAAAACTCATGCAGTGCCTGTTTCATAGGAGCATTGCATGGTGAGAGCAAGTGTAGGGGAGGAAGAGGAATAAAAGCATGGATAAGATGAGCAAAATAGACATCTTGTATGAGGATAACCACATACTGGTTGTTGTTAAACCTCCCAATATGCTGACACAAGGGGATCGAACCGGTGATAGGGATATGCTTACAGTGCTTAAGGAGGACCTGAAAATCAGGCACAACAAACCGGGCAATGTCTTTTTGGGACTGGTGCATAGGCTTGATCGGCCTGTTGGCGGTGTCATGGTGTTTGCAAAAACATCAAAGGCTGCATCCAGACTTTCCGAGCAGATAAGAAGCGGAGGATTTGACAAATCATATTTGGCTGTTGTGCATGGGGTGCCGGAAAAGATAAGCAACAGCTTGGAGCATTACCTCGTTAAAAATGAAAGAACTAATTATGTCAGTGTTGTTGATCCTGATTTTTATAAGCATAGTGATGCAAGAAAGGCTGTTCTTGACTATGTAGTAAAGGGATCGAATGCTGTGATTTCCCTTGTGAGGGTCAGGCTGCATACAGGCAGAGCCCATCAGATTCGTGTTCAGATGGCGGCTATCGGCAATCCTCTTTATGGAGATCAGAAATATGGCGGTGGGCTTAACAAGCCCGGCATGCAGCTCGCGCTTTGGTCAGCAGAAATAGGCTTTGAGCATCCTACCCTCAGAAGGCGGATGTCGTTCAAATCAACGCCGCCGAGGATATATCCATGGAATGAATTTTGACTTGTATAATTTTATATCTACTTGTCCGCTTGATATGACACCTTTTGTGCTGTATTATTTAATTATAGGTTGATTTGGAGCATCGACCTGGTGATACTACTTGTATAGCATTTTACAAAAGGATCCTTTGAAAAGGGGGAAAGCATCCCTTTGTTGGAGGGGAATATTAATAATATCGTGAAGGGGTGGTTACATTGGCAAAAAAGTATTCTCTCGGTATAGATTACGGTACACTTTCAGGGAGAGCCGTACTGGTTGAGGTGGACACCGGCAATATTGTCGCAACGGCAGTGAAGGAATATACACATGCCGTAATGGATGAGTTCCTGCCTGACGGCAAGAGTAAGCTGGAACCGGACTGGGCACTGCAATATCCGGCTGATTACCTGGAAGTGCTGAAGCTTACAGTCCCGGCGGTACTGAAAGAGTCTGGTGTAAGCTCTGAGGATATAATAGGTATAGCTATTGATTTTACTGCCTGTACTATGCTCCCTATTGACAAATCCGGCACGCCGCTTTGCATGAAAGAGGAATACAAACAGGAGCCTCACGCCTATGTGAAGCTTTGGAAGCACCATGCCGCGCAGTACGAAGCAAACAAGCTTAATGAGTTAGCTGAGGCAAGGGGAGAAAAGTTCCTCAGCAGATATGGTGGCAAAATATCTTCTGAATGGCTATTCCCCAAGATAATGCAGATATTGGATGAAGCGCCGCATTTATATGATGCTGCAGATCGGTTTATTGAAGCGACCGACTGGGTCACGCTGATGTTGACCGGAAACGAGAGAAGAAATAGCTGCACAGCCGGTTACAAAGCTATATGGAACAAGCGAGAGGGTTATCCCTCTAATGAATTCTTCAAAGCACTTGACCCAAGATTGGAGAATGTGGTAGAGGACAAATTGAGTAAGGACATATATCCGCTGGGTGGAAAGGCCGGAGAGCTTACCACTGAAATGGCAGAGTTGACGGGGTTGAAGCCGGGAACCGCTGTTGGCATAGCGAATGTTGATGCGCATGTAGCAGTACCGTCCTTAGGTATTACTGATGTGGGCAAAATGCTGATGATAATGGGCACATCTACCTGTCACATGGTGCTGGACAATGAAGAAAAAATTGTACCGGGCATGTGTGGTGTTGTAGAGGACGGAATACTCCCTGGCTTTTATGGATATGAGGCCGGGCAATCCTGCGTAGGCGACCATTTCCAGTGGTTTGTGGAAAATTGTGTTCCGGCGCCCTATACAGAGGAGGCAAAGAGCAGAGGTATTTCCATACATAAGCTGCTCCGTGAAAAAGCAATTCAGCTTAAAGCAGGTGAGAGTGGCCTCGTTGCACTTGATTGGTGGAACGGGAATAGATCAGTTCTGGTTGATGTGGATTTAACAGGTCTGATTATAGGGTGCACGCTTTTGACAAAACCGGAGGAGATATATAGAGCTTTGATTGAGGCAACTGCCTACGGTACAAATATGATTATCGAAACCTTTGAAGAGAACGGTGTTAAGATCGACGAATTATACGCTTGTGGTGGCATCGCCGAAAAGGATGAAATGATGATGCAGATTTATGCGGATGTGACAAACAGAGAAATCAGAATTTCTAATTCACCTCAGGCTGTAGCTCTTGGATCGGCAATGTTTGGCGCTGTGGCTGCCGGCAAAGCAAAGGGAGGCTATGACAGCATTTTTGAGGCTGCCGGGAAAATGTCAAAGGTGAAGGAGGCATATTATAAGCCTAACCCAGCCAATGTTGAAGCATACAGAAAGCTTTATGACGAATACAAGCTGCTTCATGACTATTTCGGCAGAGGAGAGAATGATGTCATGAAGAGGTTGAAAAAGATTAAGGCAGAAGCGATAAATGAAGCGTAGTATTTTATATTATAAGAATATGCACAGATAACTGCTGCAAATGGGTCAATTATGGATGTTGGAGCGAAATTCAAGGAAGTATTTTTCAGCACAAAGCAGCTAAGCGAGCAGGATTATCAGCATAGCCGCAAGATGGCGATATATGAAGGTTGCACTTCCAGGGCTGTTTTTAACCTGACCAGTGGAGCCTTCCTTGCCGGCTATGCCAGCTTTCTTGGAGCTGACGATGCGTTTAATGGTATCATAGGTGCAATTCCTGTACTGGCAGGCGTTATATCTATTTTTTCTCCTATTTATTTTGAAAAACGAGATAGAAGGAAGCTTCAGGTTGTTATACTGAATTTTCTTCACAGATTTATTTTGGGATTGATGGGGTTTATACCACTTATTGCAGTGGGCAGAACGCCGAGGCTCATGCTGATGGCTTCTTTTTACATGATAGCATATCTTGCGATTGCCTTCTCCAGTCCGGCTGCAAGTGTTATATACATTAGTCTTACCCCGGTAAACATAAGGGGCAGGTATTTTAGTAAAAGAGATTCCATTCTCCTGGCTGTAGGCACTGTGTTCACACTAGTGCTGGGGAAAGTTTTAGATAATTTCAGAACCAACGATAACGAATACGGCGGTTTTATAATAGTATTCTCAGTAATACTATTATTGTCCATTGCTAATGGTTTTTTCTGGTCGAAGGTGAAAGAGCCTGTTGTGAATAACAAAAAGACATCGTTCACCCTCAAGCAAATTGTCACGATACCGTTGAAAAATGCGGGTTTTAGAAAGATTATTATTTTCTTCGTACTTTATAATATTGGTCTGCAGATAGGCGGTCCCTTTTTCTCAGTATATATGGTCACAGGATTAAAGCTTGATTATACCTACATCACTATAATGAGTATGATGTCAACAATAGTAAATGTCATTTTGGTAAGGGTCTGGGGAAGGATTGCAGATAAAAAATCCTGGAAATTTGTCCTGACTTATTCGACTCTGTTTTTGGGAATCATTCATTTGTGCTGGGCTTTTGTGAACAATTCAACGGCCTTTATTCTGCTGCCGCTTTTTCATGTTGCCGGCGGTGCTGCATGGGCGGGAATCGGTATATCGACCTTTAACATACAATTTATTTATTCACCCGAAAGTGGCAGGACAGTCTATACGGGGTTTAATGCCGCACTAGGCGGACTGATGGGGTTTATGGGCACATTGGCAGGGTCGGTGCTGCTGGGAGTATTTGATAAAATGGGCTTGCATCTGGGAAGTATTATAATCAGTGGGATGCAGATGCTGTTTTTTATATCGGGCATATTGCTCATGCTATGCTCGGCTTATGCGCGTTTCTTCATCAAACAGCCTTCAGTACAGGATTAAGTCAGATTATTATTTCCCCGAAGTGGAATTACGCAGCATAAGCTTGGGAGTAAATATTTTGACAGTCGGTTCTTTAGGCGCATGGTGTGAACCATCCTCTGCTGTGCTTGATGAGATAAGCTCCAGGACCAATTCGGCAGCGGTGCGTCCAAGCTCCTTTTTGGGATGTGTTGAAGTAGTCAGCTTCACCGGACAGGATTCGGCCAGATAGGAATCGTCAAAGCCTGTAACGGAAATGTCTTTGGGAACTCTTTTTCCGATTTTAATCAACAGTTCAACCGTTTCAAAAGCTACCTCATCGTTGTAACAGGCAACGGCATCTATATCCACACCTTCGGCGATGAGAGCTTTTAATGCAGCAAAGGGCTTTGATCCTTTATCCTCAGTGTGAAACCAAATCACCTTATCAGCGTCATATTGCAAACCGCTATCAGACAAAGCTTTAACATACCCTTTGTGCCTGTTCAGACCCTGAACATCGTCTGCTTTAAAAATACCACAAATATTACGATGCCCGGTTCTGGCTAAGCCCATGACTAGCTCATACATCCCGGCTTTGTCGTCAAGTATAGCGCAGGGCTTTTGTCCAAGCTGTTCGTAGCAGCCGTGTATGAACACATAGGGGATACCATAACGGTCAAGGGTTTGGTAATATTTGATGTTCTGTGTAAATAATGCGCTTCGGGTGGGCTCTACAATTAACCCGGCAATGTCCTTGCTGAGAATGTCTTTGAGACATGCCAATTCTTTTTGATAGTCATTTCCCGTGTTTTTAAGAATAATGCTGTAACCATTTTGGGACAAAACTTCATCAATACCATTGATGACCTGTGGGAATATGTATTCTGATATGTAGGTAGTGATGACACCTATGTTTCGAGAGTCCCGATTTCTGCGTAAAGCACCTGAGCTGAAAGTTCCACGGCCGTGTTCTGTGTAAAGAAGGCCTTCGTTTGCGAGTATAGCAATCGATTTTCTCACAGTATGTCGGCTCATTGAGAATTTCTCAGCCAGTTCATTCTCTGAGGGAATCTTGTCACCGGGCATAATTCTGCCGACGAGCATTTCATCCCGTAAATATTCCATCAATTTGTAGTATTTGGAGTTATTGTTGCTTTTCAAAATCTATCCCTCGTTTACAAGCCCGCGCTTGCTTCCTGTAGTTTTGCTTCAACCTGTTCCTTTGTGAGGGAGCTTAAATATGGGAAATTGAACTCAAGTGCCTTTTTCATGTATTCTATGGCCTTTTCGGGATCGTTTAGCTTCAATAGCAAAAGCCCGTAATTAAAATATGGATCGGGAATGGTTGGCGATTTTTCAAGAAGAGCTTCGTAAATTTCTCTGGATTCGTCGTATCTATCGAGTAAATAATAGTTCAACCCAAGGTTGTCCTGTATAGTTCTATCATTCGAGTTGTAATCGTAGGCTTCCAGATTGAGTTCCAGTGCTTTCTCATAATCGCCCTGCAATATGAGTAAATAACCGAGACTCCCATATATTGATGTCGTTTTATAGTTTTGAATAACTTCCTCAAGCATAGCAACCGCATCATCCAAATTGCCTTTTTTCCATAGTACAAGAGCAAGTATTGATTTAACACGGGGAATATCATAGCTCTGAGAAAATCTATTAAGAGTATCCATCAAAACCTCTTCAGATTTTGCCAGTTCAGCCTTTCTCAGAAGAATATAGGCATAGGATATGTATGTTCTGATACCGGCTTTTTTTGTGTCATAAGAGCGCTTGAACCATTTAAGGGATTCATCGGTCTTGCCCAGACTGTATCTGCGACCGCCGATGATTTGATATATAAAGGCTCTGTTAAGGTAGATTAATGCAGTAAAATAAATGAGTAATGCCAAAATGCCAAGCCAGGCATTGTACTTGCCGGCGGCTATTATAACAATGCCGGGAAGAATTAAGCCAATAAGAAAGTTTTTTAGAGTCTTGTTCATGGCAAACCTCCGAATTTGCATATATATTATGTCATAAAGTCAAACTAATTATAAACCAAAG
>CAYOKA010000099.1:0-8262 GCA_964404395.1 uncultured Oscillospiraceae bacterium
TACGATGTGTGGCCGGGACGCGCA
Source organism: uncultured Oscillospiraceae bacterium (assembly GCA_964404395.1). Lineage (GTDB taxonomy): Bacteria > Bacillota > Clostridia > Acetivibrionales > DTU013 > JAAYBT01. The sequence goes on from CAYOKA010000099.1 coordinate 25, forward strand.
ATATCTCCGGAAAAGACTCCGGAGCTGGTGACGCCCTTCATTCTTTCCAATCGTAAGCGTTCGCACCAGGACGATTCGTGTCATGGTGTCATACACCGTTATTTCACGGCAGTTCGTCTGCATGACATGCCCGACACAATACACAATCTACGTACCCTGATGGAGCACGGATATGTTACAAGAGCACTCAACACAATGCATTATCCCTACCGTTTACACTGCCCTGACCTTCAGGGTGCAATGCCGGCTATCATTCTGGAAATGCTGGTGTACTCGGATGAAGGATTTATTAAGCTGTTGCCTGCAGTGCCTGACGACCTGAAAAAGGGTTCGCTTAAGGGTGTATGGCTTTATAGCTTTGCAAAGATTGAAAACATGCAATGGGATTTGAAAAACGGGCAGGTCTCGGTTGAGCTGTCTTCGCTTAAGGACCAGCAGATCAGGTTGTCATTCCCGATTGGCTATGAGAAGGCATTTGTTGATGGTGAACTCTGCTCAGAAAACGCAGATGCTCTTGAGCTCAACATTAGAGAGGGATCTGTTACAAAACTTGTATTTGAAACAGCTTGCATAGGCTGATTAATAAATGTGATGGCAGGGATGGCTTAATTATAATGAAAGAGAGGTATATTACGGATGAAATCAGAAATGGACAAGTGTGAAAAGAGGAGTTTCCCGGTCAGGAACGTTGCAGAACTGAGACTTTTATATGAAGAACGGAAGCAGAAAATATGCGAATCTCCGGAGTGGGTATTTATTAAGGCACTATGCAGCGGAAGGATTGATGAAACAATCAGCCTTTTCGGCGAGACCAAGCAGTTTGTGAAAACGGCAAGTGTAGTCGACACGCCCTTTGGCCGATTTGAGGGTAAAAGTGAAATTCATGAAATGACCAAAAGGTGGCTTACAGAGTACAATGCTCAGAGTGCTTCTGCTGAAGCGTTTTTTCAAACGCGCTCCGGCGGAAGGTCCGTGACTGAGGTTGTTGTCAGCTTCCTGGTGGATGGAATGATCAACGAGGTACCAATGTTCGTAGTTGGTGATCTACGTTCCCATGGTATGCTTGAGGAAGTGCGCATCTACCATCATTGCACTTTTCTTCCGCAGTATCAGCCCTACCGTAAGCCCATGTTCCAATCTGCACACCTGGAGATGGGTGATCCCGGACTGTTAACAGGTGCTGTGCGGGAGTATTATGAGGCGCTGCACCATGTGCCCTGTGTAGATGTTGAGCGTATCGTGGCATGTACAAGCAACGACTGTATATTCGGTGGCTACGGTCCTGCAGGATCGGTTCCCATACCACACAACCATGATGAGCTACGCAGGATTTATAACCATATGGCAACATATATCCCACGCTGGGTAGGTATGCGCTATGAGACAATTATTGACGATGGTGTGACCGGCGTAATCGAGTGGGTGCACATTGTTTCTGATGCAGGGGTGGCTGAGGGAGGACGGGTATGCCTCTCAGGAATTGCAGCCTATCAGCGCGGAGACGATGGCTTATTGTGCTCGATACGTATTAGTGACTATGCGGGCTACGAAAAGCATATTGATTGGTCCAAAACTGATACTCCACAGGACGAAGCATACTCATACAACCGCGTGATCGAATTTCCTGCCGGCTGTGGATTGAAAGAACAGTCATAATCGGATAGTCTGATGTTTCCTAATTTTTGATATAAGAATTGGTTTTGGAAATTGACCCTCATTTTGTGCTGCCGTATAATTTCATTGTAGGGGCACACATTACATTTGGGAAGGTGTTGCGCAATGAATCAGGAGCGTGTGGTCATAAAGAAAAGACGATTCTGGGAGACCTTCTGGAGCCAACGGTATTTGATGATATTGGTGCTTCCTGTAGCCTTATGGATGCTCATATTTAATTACATTCCTATGCTGGGTCTTGGTATTTCCTTCATGGAATACGATCCATATTTAGGTCCTTTACAGGCATTTATACAAAGCCCCTGGGTGGGACTGGATAATTTTGCAGAAGCATTTTCCGACAAGTATTTTCTTTATTCTTTGTGGAATACTATTATGTATAGCGTTCTAAATCTGGTTGTCGGATTTCCCTTTCCAATTATATTCGCCATTATGCTAAACGAGATTGTAAACATTAGGTTTAAGAAAGTCGTCCAAATACTGTGCCATGTCTAGCAACTCCAGACATTTGGCAGGCATGTTCGGGGAATGATGCGGCGAACTTCTCTAACAAATATGGCTTTGAGCAAAGACTGGTAATGTGGAGATCCAAGTGGGGCGGATGGCAAAAGATTGCGATGGCTCCGCAGAGCTTTGGAGATTATCTGAAATCTGTCAGCAGCTATGGTGTGGATATATGGAATCTTGGGCTCGACAGTCTGGATCCTGATCCTGCTTCTGATGAAGGCGTTGCTTATGCAAAGATCAAGAACATATGGAACAAGTACCTGGCAAGAATGGTTCTTGCCGAAAATGATGCTGATTTCAATGCAGCATATGAGGCGGGGATGAAAGAGATGCAAGAGGCAGGCCTTGAAAGCGTAAAGGAACTTATGACGCAAAATCACCTAAAGGATCTTGCAAAGAAGCAGGGTAAATAGGGAAGCAATGATTTAGTAGCGAGAATAGCTAAACGAGGTCGCCTGAGAGCAGCCTCGTTTGGTATTTCTGTATTTATGATAGGAGATGACATATATGGAACACCCTTTTCACCTTCGATATGACAGCCCGGCAGATGTGTGGAACGATGCTATGCCGCTGGGCAACGGCAGGCTCGGGGCTATGGTTTACGGACACGCTTGCAACGAGCGGATTCAGCTGAACGATGATTCACTTTGGTATGGAACATTTATGGATCGCAACAACCCTTCGCTTAAGGAAAAGCTTCCTGAAATACGTCAGCTTGTGCTCTCGGGTGATATATACCATGCGGAGGAGCTTATCATGCAATACATGGCCGGTACGCCTGCCTGCATGCGCCACTATACTTTGTTGGGCGAGTTGGACATTGCTCTTAACCAGCATTTGCCATTTGCTTCAGGTTCGCCTCCAAACAGTGGAGGGGTTCAGAACTATTCATCTGATCTCGACCTGATGACCGGTGTGCTCAATATCAATCATATGCAGGAGGGGGTGCACTATCGCCGTGAAATGTTTATCAGCCACCCGGCACAGGTGATGTGCTACCGAATCGTAAGTGAAACGTCGGGAGCAATAAACCTGGACATCATGATGAATCGCACCGGCATATCGGATGCTGTGGCTATGGATGACCGGAGGCCCGGACGCCGTGTGAGCGGTGGAGGGTGGCCGGCACCAAGCGCAGATTTCATACGCACTGTGAATGACAATACATTTCTCATGCGCGGCCGGGATTCACAAGTAGAATTCGCAGCGGCAGTACGAGTAGTGTGTAACGGCGAGCTGCTGAATCCTGTTTCGCAGTTGCTTACGCGTAATTGCAGTGAGGTCAAGCTCTATCTTGCGTCATCAACCTCTAACCGTTCGCAGGATCCTGTCCGGGAGGTGCTCAGGCTATTAGATGAAGCCGAAATGAAGGGGTACGAGGCTTTGCTGAAGGAACATGTGAAAGACTTTTATACTCTAATGAGCAGGTGTACCTTGGATTTGGGGCTGTCGCCGGAGATGCCTACCGATGCAAGAATTTCAGCTGTCCGAGCCGGAGCCGACGACCCCGCACTAGCGGCACTATACTTCCAGTTTGGACGTTATCTTATTGTTTCAGGCAGCCGTGAGGGCAGCTCAGCACTCAACTTGCAGGGTATATGGAATGCTGAGTTTACGCCGATGTGGGATAGTAAATATACAATAAATATTAATCTGCAGATGAATTACTGGCCTGTGGAATCATGTAATATTTCTGAGCTTCATTTGCCGGTTATGGATCTATTGGAGAAGATGCAGGAAAAGGGCAGAGAAACAGCTCGTGTCATGTATGGCATGCGAGGTATGGTCTGCCACCATAATACGGACTATTATGGAGACTGTGCACCGCAGGACTGGTATATGGCAGCCATGCCCTGGGTGACAGGCGGAGCTTGGCTTGGTATGCACGTATGGGAGCATTACCTATACACCAAGGATCTGAACATACTTCGCAGGATGTACCCCATATTGCTTGATATGGCTCTGTTTTATGAGGATTTCCTGATTGAAGCAGATGGAAAGTTTGTAACGTGTCCCTCTGTGTCTCCTGAGAACCGGTATATAATGCCGGATGGTTATGATACGCCTATTTGTGTCGGTCCTGCAATGGATAACCAGCTACTGCGTGAGTTCTTCAGCGCATGTATTGAAACACAGAAGCTCCTTGGAGTGGATTCAGAGCTTTCCAAAACGTTTGCTGACATTGTTTCCAAGTTGCCTGAGGATAAAATCGGATCAAAGGGGCAGCTGCTCGAATGGGATCAGGAATACCCTGAGCTTACACCGGGCATGGGGCATATTTCACACCTGTATGCCTGTTACCCCGGTAGCAGCATTAATTGGCGGGACACTCCCGAGCTGATGAAGGCTGTCAACAAGTCACTGGAGCTTCGTGTAGAACATGGCGCAGCCAAGGGAGGCTGGCCACTGGCATGGAATATCAATGTCAATGCACGGCTGCTGGATGGCGGAAAGACAGACGATAATATACGAAGGATGATCACAGATTCCTCTGTACGCAACTTTTTTAATGCTAAGCAGCACGTTTTCCAGATAGACGGTAACCTCGGAGCTACTGCCGGCATAGCAGAATGCCTGCTGCAAAGTCATATTACATTGCATTTTCTACCGGCATTGCCCCTTACATGGAGAGAGGGCAGCGTATCAGGCCTTCGGGCACGAGGAGCGCGTGAAATTGATATGAAGTGGAAGGATGGAAAGCTGACGCAGGCTGTTATTCGGCCACAGTTTAGTGAGTCTGTCGAGGTGGTTGGGGCAATATTAACGGTTATGTGCGAAGGCACGCTGATCCCGGTGGAAAAAACCGAAGTTGGCTTCACGTTTTATGCCGAGGGAGGTAAATCTTACAGGCTCACACCTCGCGTATAGAGATTTGGCTTAGATTAGAATAAAAATATTCTTAAAGCATTGACATAGCCCATACTTCTTGCTATTATGAGAATATGGGCTAAACGTTTAGCGCTGTAAAGTGATTGTATTTGCGGCAACCATGAAGTACACAGCCCTGCGCCGGCAAATTACAGCTATGTGCCCAAGCCGATGCCGCAGAAGTAGTTTGTGGAAAAGGCACATGTAATGCTGATAGCCAGCGTGCCGGGTGGACTAAGCTGTGCTAGAGCGCCGGCTTATTCTACCGTTAGGTCAGATAACAGGCAGTAAAACGTTTAGCTCAAAATTGTTATTATGTGGAGCATCTTGTGATGTAACACAGGTGACATCGAAAAAGCCTATGAGGGAAGTCTTTATTAGGGGGTTATGCAATGGAGAAGCTTTTGTTGGGAATTGATATTGGTACATCTGCATGCAAAGCAGCTGTGTTTAATCTGGATGGGAAAGTTTTGGCGCAAGCCACAAGCCCCTATCAGGTTTATTATCCGGCTCCTGATTATGTTGAGCAAAATCCGCTTGAATGGTGGGAGGGTGTCTGTCTGGCAATCCAGGAAGTCCTTCAAAGTGGTTCTTTTGATGCAAATCAAATCGCCGGTATCGGGCTGGATGGGCAGAGCTGGTCAGCAATTCCGGTTGACAGGAAAGGCAGTGTACTTGCTAATACGCCAATATGGATGGACACAAGGGCTTCAGAGCAGTGCAAAGCTGTTCTTGAGAGAGTCGGATTTGACCGTGTTTTCAGTGTTAGCGGCAATTCCTTTGAGCCATCCTATACGACACCCAAAATACTGTGGTTTAAGGAAAACGAGCCACAGATCTATGAGAATACCTATAAATTTCTTCAAAGCAACAGTTATATTGCATTTAGGCTCACAGGAGTTATAACACAGGATCGCTCCCAAGGTTATGGATTACATATGTTTGATATGGAAAGAGGAGTCTATGATGATGACCTGTGTGAGAAGCTGGGTGTGGATAGAGACAAGCTTCCTGATATCTACCCATGTCACCAGGTGATAGGTGAGGTGACTGGCGAGGCAGCACAAGAAACCGGTTTGAGAGAAGGAATACCGGTTGTTGCAGGCGGATTGGATGCTGCCTGCGGCACATTAGGCGCAGGTGTATACAGGGTTGGGCAAACACAGGAGCAGGGCGGTCAGGCGGGTGGTATGAGTATTTGTGTAGATCGTGCCCTTTCTCATCCGAAGCTGATATTGAGCTCCCATGTAGTACCTGATCTGTGGCTTCTTCAAGGAGGAACAGTTGGAGGAGGCGGTGCCATAAAGTGGTTCAGCGAACAGCTTGGAGCAAGTGAGGCGGTCCGGGCCGAGCGTGAAGGAACCACAGTTTTCAAAGTCATGGATGATGAAGCGGCAACTATTTCACAAGGCTCAGATGGACTGATATTTCTTCCCTATATGGCGGGGGAAAGATCGCCCTTATGGGATAAAAACGCTAAGGGTGTGTTTTTTGGACTCGGATACGATAAAACAAGAGGACATATGATTCGTTCTGTGATGGAGGGATGTGCTTACGCACTTTACCATAATATGAAGACCGCAGAAGAGAGCGGCGTCAAATCTAATATCCTTAACGCTATGGGTGGAGCTGCCAACAGCAAGTTATGGACTCAAATAAAGGCAGATGTTACTGCAACACCGATACAGGTGCCTGCATCGGATACAGCTACTACTTTAGGAGCGGCCATACTTGCGGGAATTGGAACCGGTGCTTACAAGAGCTTTGAGGAAGCGGTAAAGAGGACGATAAAAATCACAAGGCTTCATGAACCAGACATGAAAGCACATTACAAATACATGAGCTACTATGAGATATATCTGGAGTTGTACGACAAGTTGAAGGACTCCATGCGAAAAATCAGTGAAATTCAGAGGACTAAATAAATTACAAAAGGTGGGCTAGATCATGAAAGCTGCTGTTTTACATGCGAAAAGGGATTTACGCTATGAGGAGCACCCGAAACCTGTAGTTGGAGGCTCAGAAGTGCTGGTAAGGGTAAGGGCTGCAGGCATCTGCGGTTCGGATATACCAAGGGTTAATATGGGAACCGCACACTATTTCCCGATTGTTTTGGGGCATGAGTTTTCCGGTGAGGTTGTGGAAACCGGCGAAGGGGTGACGACTGTCAAGCCCGGGGACAGAGTCTCATGCGCTCCGCTTTTACCTTGTATGAAATGTGGAGATTGCCAGAAGGGTGAGTATGCATTATGTAAGAACTACAGCTTTATTGGCTCCAGGGAACAGGGCGGATTTGCAGAATACGTGAAGATGCCTGAAAAGAATGCTATCAAGTTTGCGAGCGATATAAGCTTCGAGCAGGGGGCGTTTTTTGAGCCATCTGCTGTTGCTTTGCATGGATTGAGATTGGCAGACTACAGAGGCGGAGAGGATGTCGCCATTCTTGGCGGCGGTACAATAGGTCTTTTTACAGCGCAATGGGCCAGGATATTTGGCGCAAAAAGAGTTTTTGTATTTGACATTGACAATGAAAGACTTACTCTTGCAAAAAAGCTGGGAGTAGACATAGTGTTTAATACGCTTGATCCGGAATTCAAAGAGAAGGCTATGCAGCTTACCAACGACATGGGATTCGGCTTTGTATATGAAACAGCTGGAGTAGATGTGACGCAGAAGCTGGCATTTGAGCTTGCCGGAAACAAATCAAGCGTTTGCTTTATCGGAACACCCACAAAGGACTTAACATTTAGCCCGAGACTCTTTGAGAACATGAACAGGAAAGAGTTCAGGCTCACAGGTGCCTGGATGAGCTACAGCGCTCCCTTCCCGGGCAGAGAATGGCTTGACACTGCCCATTATTTTGCCACCGGCGCATTGAAATTTGATGAAAGCTTCATCTTTAAAAAGTTCCCCATGTCAAAGGCAGCAGAAGCATTTGACATGTATAATACACCGGGGCTTGTAAAGGGTAAAATCCTGTTGATGAATGACTAGTGGGAAAAAGCCTTTGGTAAATATACAATTCGAGGTGAAAAGGTATGCAAAAGTTACATCCAATGAAAAACATTGTAGCACAACAGAAAAAAGGCGTTCCGGTAGGGATTTACGCTGCTTGTACTGCAAGTGAACTGGTGATTGAAGCAGCCATGGAAAGAGCCAAAAGGGACAATAATTTTGTTTTGATTGAAG
>CAYOKA010000100.1:0-8220 GCA_964404395.1 uncultured Oscillospiraceae bacterium
TCCCCAGATTTACGGAAGGAATTCAAAACGCAACAATAATGGTTACAATGCTTCCAATTATGTGCTTCTTCCCGTTCCTTCAGAAATATTTTGTAAAGGGCATCATGATAGGAGCAGTTAAGGCTTGAGTTTTATCTGCAATATGTTTTAAGGAGGTAGCTGATGAGTAACATGAAAGCCGTGATAGATTTACGGAAAAAGGGTCCCAGAATAGACAGGCATGTTTACGGGCATTTTTCGGAGCATCTGGGAAGGTGCATTTATAATGGTGGGTATTGGGTAGGCGAAGACTCAACGATACCAAATGTTCGAGGGATTCGGACCGATATAGTGGAAGCAATGAAAGCGATAAAGGTCCCCAATATACGATGGCCCGGCGGATGCTTCGCGGACGATTATCATTGGATGGACGGTATCGGGCCTAAAGAAGAACGCACTCCAATCGTAAACGTTCATTGGGGAGGTTGTGTGGAAAATAACCATTTCGGCACTCATGAATTTATGGATTTATGTGAGCAGATTGGCTGCGAGCCATATATCTGTGGGAATGTGGGTAGTGGTACTGTGCGCGAAATGAGGAATTGGGTCGAGTACTTAACCGATGATGGCCAATCACCTATGGCGCAATTGAGACGAAAAAATGGAAGGGATAAAGCCTGGGGTATTTATTTATTTGGCGTGGGAAACGAGAACTGGGGCTGCGGGGGCTTTATGACCGCAGAGCAATATGCGCAGGAATTTCGCAAGTATTCAACATACGTTCGAAATTATAAGGATATGGGGAAAACCAATTGGTGGCAAACGCCCAATATTCTAAAGATTGCCGGCGGGGAAAACGCTGAAAAATATGAGTGGACAGAAACGCTGATGAAATCTGTGCCACCGCAGCTTATGGGCGGTTTGTCTGTTCATTGCTATGTGAAGCCGGGAGAAGAATCCCACGGTGTAGACTTTACAGATGATAGTTGGTATCAAACTGCTGTTAACACCTTTGAGAAAGAAGCGCTATACAAACGCAATATTAGCATCATGGACTACTATGACCCTGAGAAAAAAGTAGCCATGGCTGTTGACGAATGGGGCATATGGGTGGATAACGAACCCGGGACAGCACCCGGCTTTCTTTATCAACAAAACACGATGCGTTCTGCTCTGTGCGCAGCGTTAATGCTTCACACTTTCCATAAATACGCTGAAAGGATTCGCATCGCGAATCTTGCTCAAACAATCAATGTCCTGCAGGCTATTATCCTGACCGAAGGGGGTAGGATGATAAAGACGCCCACTTACCATGTATTTGATCTCTTCAAAGAGCATCAGGATGCGAATTTTGTCTCCGTTGAATGGGAAAGAAAGCCGGAAACAATCCAAAAGGATCTGCCGCATGTGGATATGTCCTCGTCTATAAAAGGGGATACACTGACTGTTTCTCTGGTAAACCTTTCTACAGAGAGCGAAGCAGGAGTGGAAATCGATCTATCAGGAGGGAAACCGGTGTCTGCGTCCGGTAGGATGATCAGTAATAAGGCGACAGCCCACAATACCTTTGACATGCCTAATAATGTAGCAACGGTTGATCTTGAGGGGATTACCCTTAAAGAAAGGGCTGTATATGTATCTCTCCCACCCTGTGCTATCTCATCCATAGAGATAAAGGTTGAGTGAGGGAATATTTTTATCAAATGCTCGCGGCGCGATACACACAAAACGCGTAAGGAAAGCACTAAAGTGCCCGCAGCGTATTTTGCTTTGCAAAAACGCGGTTTGGCGTACAATTCGCGCAAGCGCTCATTGAAATAAAAAGGAGTGGAAGTATTATCTGTAGAAATATATATAGGCATAATAGGAGGAATTATGTTGAAAATTTGTGCAGGCAAGTATACTATGCAGTTTCACAATGGTGGGATTAAGGTTCTAAAGGGCGAATCCGTACTGTATTACAATAAGCGCCCTATGTACGCTTTTATAAAGACTGCTCTGTCGATTACCGAATTCTACGACGGGGCATATGAGGATATTTCTGAAACTGAGGGCCGGGTTATAGCGAGGGGCACCCTCAAATCCCCCACCGGCTCGGAACTGGCTTTCATCGATACTTACGAAGCGATAGATTCCTGTTTTAAGGTCAGCCGTAATGTAAAGGTTCTTAAAAATGTTGATGATATGGGCTTTGCCTCAAAGATTGCCTTTGTGATGGCAGCCTCGGACAATGTGCGTGATTATAATTGCTTCGCACCGGCCAACTGGTATCGTCAAAACGAGTTTACCGCTCCCCATGTGATGGGATACGATTTGGATTGTGAATACTTCTGGCGCAATGAGGTCAATTATACCCTGCCCCTGTTTGCCACACAAAACAAGGTGTCGGGCGAGATGGTCATGCTGTCGCGCTGGGCTGCAGATGTCACCATGAGGGATCACAATTTTGAGAGGTCTGAGCACATCGTTGACCGTAAATTCACTATCGGATCCATTGGAATTAGTAAGCCGGAAAGCAAAACCTTAAATTACCTATATTACGGTTTCCCTCTGCGCAAAGAGATTGCAACAGTCCGCGATGGCCTCACTATTGATTATGTTTATCCCGGCACTGATGGTCAGTTACCGAGGAGAAGAGGATACAACGTTGATTACGATATGGACACTAAAACCATGACCAGGACCTTTCACCCAATGGAGGAGGGCTTTGCTCATGATTACGCCATTGCTGTAAACTTTGGCCAGTATGATGGCTTTTATCCTATGATGCGTGATGCCTGGAGAACTGTATACGCCAGACTAAAGAATCCTGTTTATAAGGTAGATAACGAGCTGCAGTATCGTAATTGCATGAAGTCTCTTACTAAGCTTACACGGCGATATGGCGATGCCTGGGGTCTGCCTTTTTCCTGTCAGTTGCCCCAGATGGATGTCTCCAGTGTATCCTTCCAGTTCGGATTTGTGGGGCAGCAGCCCGGGATTGGTTATCAGCTGATTCGCTACGGGGATATGGAAAATGAACCCGAAGCTTACAATAAAGGAATAAATATCATTGATTTTTGGGTGAGGACTGCCATGACTGATATTGGTGCGCCCAATGTATGCTACAATCCGACAATTGAGGGGTTTGAACCCATGCCCTTCTGGACGAGAATGATTGCAGACGGTATTGAAAACATACTCGACGCTTATGTGTACATGAAGAAAAAGGGCGAAGATCGTCCCCAATGGCTGGAATTCTGTCGAAAGGCGGCAGATTGGTTGATTCGAGTTCAAAACGAGGATGGCAGCTATTACCGTGCTTACAATACGTCCGATGGTTCTATGCGTATGAATTCCAAAGCGAATACCATCAGCGTGGTGCGATTCCTTATCCAGTTCTATCTGGTTACGGGCGATGAGAAGTGCAAACATGCGGCACTTCGGGGCGGAGAGTGGTCCTACAATAACACATATAAGAATATGGAATATCGAGGCTCCACCTGCGACAACGCCGACATCATCGATAATGAGTCCGGCATCTATGCGATGTTCGGCTTCCTGGCGCTGTATGACCTGACCGAAGAAGAAAAGTGGCTAAAAGCCTTAATTGGTGCTGCTGATTATACGGAGACCTGGACCTACGTGTGGTCTTTCCCCGTCAGGGTACCCTGGCCTAACCACCCCTTTAATAAAAACCCCATCAGCGGACAGAGCCCCGTCACCATCGGCGGCGGCGGGGGGGACATGTACATGGCGGCTTGTGCGTATATTTACTACAGACTGTATATCATCACAGGAGATGTGCATTACATGGATTACGCAGAATTCATACACAATAACACCCGTCATGCAAATGATGTAGACGGCAGCTTTGGATATGCCCTGCCGGGTATCTCACATGAAGGCGGCAGATTTAGTGATCAGACGTTCTTGAGTCATTATCACTGGCTGCCTTGGGTTACATATGTGGAGATCGATCCTACATCTCGGCTGTACGACACCTTTGGGGCATACGACATTGAGGGAGCCCAGAGGCTTAATCCGGAAGAAAGGGCTGCTAGAAACCGGATTTATGATACCTACGCCAAATTCTAGACAGCATCAAGGAAGTGTAAAATGGAGATTGTTAAGACGCTGGAGACACTGGATTCTGATATTATGTGTATGCATCGTACAGTTGACACAGGCGAAGTGTTTTTTCACTGCCATGATGGCTATGAAATACTTTTGCTGCTTGAAGGGACAGTGAATTATTATATTGAACAGACGGGGCACAGGATGGAGCATGGGAGCGTGGTTTGCGTAAAGCCCTACGACTTTCACCGCCGGGAAGTGATAAGCAAAGATAGTGTTTATGATAGAATTACACTCAACATAAGCATGGACAAGATGAAGAAGCTCTCAACATGCAAAACAGATCTTTCAGAATGCTTTTATAAGAATAACGCAGTATTTGCACTGGACAAGGGGGAGATGAGCAAATTTGTCCGCTTATCCGGGAAACTTATGCAATCAATGCTAATGACCGACTATGGCGATGATGTAATGACAGAAAACTACATACGGGAAATTTTAATTATTGTCAATAAAAGCTTACATGGCAAAAAGGATATTGAAATACCAAATATTATGCCAACTCAGATATCTGAAATCATCGCATATATTCACTGGCACATTTCCGAGAAAATCACAATCGAAATGCTGGTAGAAGAATTTCACTATAGTGCGGCGCATATCAGCCGTTTGTTTAAAAAAATTACAGGCTTGACAATTCTACAATACATTATCCAGAAGCGAATGATGCTTGCAAAGAAATATTTGGAAGAAGGCAATCCGCCGAGCGAGGTTTGCTATCTGGTAGGATTTAATAACTACTCTCACTTTTCCAGAACGTTTATGAAAAACGTAGGGATTTCCCCTCAAAAATATCAAAAAGGATATTGATATCAATCATATAGAATCAATCATACCAACTCCTCTTTATTTAAAGCCAAACACTAATTACAAGGAAAGTCAGATTATGCAAAGTGTAATGTCAGTTTGTGTGTAGTATATAGGACATTATTTTTGCTATATTTGAATTTGTAAAAATGAATGCTTGGCAATTAATACAGGTTAGTGCAAATCAAAAACACAGAGGACTGATAACATGAGCAAATCCCAAACAGCCTACAAACGCAGTTTCCCAAAAACCATTAGGCAGATATGGCGGTGCAAATGGCTATACCTTATGCTAGTCCCGGTAATCGCCTATTATGTGATTTTTAAGTACATACCAATGTATGGTATTACGATTGCTTTCAAAAATTACAACATATTCAAGGGCATATTCGATAGTCCCTGGTGTGGGTTTGAAATATTTGAGAAGATATTTAGAAGCAAAACTCTTTGGAATGCAATTAGAAATACACTGGTTCTGAATTTTGCAACTTTGCTGGGAAGCTTCCCACTGACAATCATTGTATCATTGATGCTCAATGAAATTCGCGCGGCTCGATTCAAGAAGGTGACGCAGTCCATTCTCTATCTGCCGCACTTTGTTTCCTGGGTTGTCGTTGCCGGGATTGCTACGAACCTGTTTTCGCTGCAGGGCGGTTCAATCAACAATATCCTTAACGGAATTGGATTGAAGAGCATTCCTTTTTTGAGCGATAATGGATGGTGGATTTTTACTTACGTGGTCTGCAATGTCTGGAAAGAAATCGGCTGGGGTACAATTATCTATCTTGCAGCTCTTACCTCAGTTGATGAATCACTTTATGAAGCGGCTTATCTAGATGGCGCTACTAAATTTCAACGGCTTATTTACATAACCCTGCCGTTAATCCGTCCTTTTATCGTAACTATGTTGATTCTGCAAATTTCGAGGCTGATGACAATAGGCTTGGATGCTCCCTTACTCTTGGGCAATGGCAAAGTAGCCGGCGTTTCTGAAGTAATTAGCACCTATGTTTACAGACTTGGTATCGAGAACGCAAAATACAGCGAATCTACGGCAATCGGCCTCTTCCAATCCGTTGTTAATATTATCATTTTACTGGCGGCGGATAAGTTTGCAAAGATTACCACTGAAGAGGGGATTATTTAGGGAAGGCTTTGCGATGTAACCTTAATATAGATTAGCTGCACAATATATTATGCTGCGGAACTAAAAACAAGCTACATCGCAAAATGACTAGGGAGGATAGAAATATGAGTGAATTTATCGTCGGAGGGAAAGGCAGGATAACAGTTGGTGCAGTTCTTATTTATCTTTCAATTATTTTACTGACCTTTATTTGTCTGTATCCATTCTTAAATGTACTCGCATATTCGTTGAGTGGATACAACGCAGTGCTTTCGAGGAGAGTAACATTTTACCCTATTGACTTTAATTTGGAAGCCTATAGTCAAATTTTGGGGAGAACTCAAATTTGGGTGGCAATGCGCACTACTGTGTTTGTAACACTGATGGGTACATTTACAAGCTTGGTACTCACAGTAATCGCAGCATATGTACTATCAAGGAGAAACCTGCCTGGCAAAAAGGCTTTTACAGTTCTAATCCTCTTTACCATGTATTTCAGTGGCGGAATGATTCCCACCTTCATCGTGGTAAAAGGCATCGGGCTGTATGATTCACTTGGCTCGCTTTTTTTGCCGCAGGCAATAAGCGTTTTTAACTTTATTGTAATGCGCACCTTCTTCCAGAACCTGCCGAGCAGCCTGGAGGAATCCGCCGAGATTGATGGGGCATCGAATATGCAGGTTCTGACGAAAATCATTCTACCGGTGTCACTGTCAATCCTTGCTACCATAGGGCTTTTCTATGCGGTAGGATACTGGAACACCTATTTTGATGCGCTGCTCTATATTCAGGACCCTGATAAATACACGCTTCAGCTTCGTCTGCGTAGTCTGCTCTTTGGCGAGGAGCTCAACAACTCTAATGCAAACCTTGAGGGGATTGGCACGCAGGTGATGACCCAATCGCTCAAAATGGCAACGGTGGCCGTGTCCACCATTCCCATTCTTATTGTATACCCCTGGCTGCAAAAGTACTTTGTGAAAGGTGTTATGCTCGGTTCTTTAAAAGGATAATCCTTGGTAAAGGCTTTTGCGGTGTAACCATGCAAAATGCCCTAAAAATATAAGGCTTATGCTTTTTTTGGATAAGATAAAGAGAAGAAAGGTAGGAATTACTATGAGAAAAAGACTATTTGCACTCTTACTGGTGATTTGCATGCTGTCATTTTTTGTGGCAGGCTGTGCAAGCAAAAGCACCGGTGTACAAGAACAAGACAGCACATCAACTGCTGCATCCGGCAATAAGGCCGACAGCAAGGGCACAGAAAGCGGGGATTCTGCGGTTTCCGACAGTAAATACCAAACAACATACGGCTCCAAGCAATTTGATAATGTAACAATTAAGGTGGAGCTATTTGACCGAAGCAATGCTCCGGAAGGCTCTACAATTACAGACAACAAATGGGTTAAGTATGTAAATGAGCAAATGGGCAAAGTGGGTATTAACGTAGAATTTGTAACGGTTCCTCGTTGGGATGAGGTAGTCAAAATGCAGTCTATGATGGCTTCCGGCACAGCACCTGACATCACTCTTACATATACATATGCACATGCTGAAGACTACTTCCAGCAAGGTGGAACATGGGATCTGGTTCCATTTATTGATGGGGCGGGTCAGGCCGATAATATGAAGGCATATCTTGGTGATAGTGTTCTGAACATTGGCCGGACTGTCAATAATGAGCTCTATGGAATCGTTGCTAAGAGAGCTGTTACCACTAAATCAAACTTCTTTATACGCAAGGACTGGCTTGATGGCCTTAACAGGAAGGCTCCTACAACAGTTGACGAATTATATGATACAATCAAACAGTTTGTCCGCGAAAATCCTGATGGGAGAAAAGATGTAATCGGAGCTCAATTCTGGAATCAATGGAATACCCGGCTGCTTTTTTCAGAGCTTGCAGGTAATGAAAAGAAAATGGCAATTTCATCCGGTGATAGCGCAGTGGGAGACTACTATGACAAAGGTATCAGGGAGTTCTTCCGCTTTATGAATAAGCTATACAACGAAGGTCTTCTTAATCCTGAATATTACACACTATCTGAAGACGACTTCAAGAGCCAGATAGTTACCGGACAGCTCGCTTTCTTTGAGTATTCCGTTAACGGTAGTGTAGATGTTCTCAGAGGCTCTCTTTTGAAAACACTTCAGGAAAACATTCCGGCTGCAGATATTATTTCTATTCCTCC
>CAYOKA010000101.1:0-8104 GCA_964404395.1 uncultured Oscillospiraceae bacterium
TCTTGTCGGCTATCTGCCAGCCCTTCATTAGCATTTAGTTTATCAAACAGGCTTAATTGCACGCCGTTTTTTGAGATGTCATCATCTCCAAATAATGAGGAATATGAAAATGTGATGCGCCTTACCTGCCCCGTAGATTCCTCTATAGGCTTCCATAGGCTAAATACAATCTCATCATCGGAATTGTTCTTATGGGTGAGGGTATCCCCCTGCACAACATTCGCCCGTATAATTGTTCGAGCGGATTTGTATAGATCTGACCGCTTGGGTAGCGGAATACCATTTACGGCATTGTAGTAATCAGAAAAGAGTTCAAGCATATTTTGCCGTGCTATAGCTAAATTGTCTTCCAAAAATTCAATACCATAGATACTTGATAGCGCCCAAAGCGCATATGTATTCCATGCATCTTTATTGTAATTATCCGTAACAAACCGCAGCTTTATATCTTCGATGGCAAGCAGGAAGGCTCCCTCACCGGCACTCGGCTCAAGAAAAGTCGCAAATATGTCTTCAGCCTTTTCCTTGATCCCCGGAATGGCAACCATCTTATCAATCACCCACTGGGGCGTAAAGACTTCACCGTGCTTTTGCACACGATCCTTTGATTTCATCAACACAGAGTTCTTTTTATTCATCACACTATCCGCGGGCTGGCTATTTATCATTGCTCGCCACCTCTCACGTTTTTCTTTGCATCAGGAATTACTTAATAGAAATAAATGAACTGCTTTTCTCGCGTACTATTTTACTGTTGCGGGAAAATACACGCGTTTTCACCTTTTACCAATAATTATAACATGCGTTATGACACCTTTCAATAATTCTTTAAAAACGCCTTTTCAACGTTTTATATAAAAAGAGATTTAGACACTGTATTCCAGCATGAAAATGACCGAGCTTTTTTGATCAAATTATTGATTAAGGGACGGAATTTGGGTTGAAACCGCCAAATCAGTTAACATAATCCGAAATAGATGTGTTTATTAGTCCCCTACTCGAAATTCTGTACAAAATTCCGGCGAATTACCTAAATCCCTCACTTTTTCCCTTCTTCAACAAAGCCAAACTGACAGTCAGCATTATCGGGAAAATCATCGCGAACAGCAGGCCGGTCTTCAAGCCGACCTGCTCAGAGGCCATGCCGTAAGCTTGACCTATGGCAAGCAGCTTGTGGGATTGCTGAGCTAAATCGGAAACCAGGCCTGCCATCCATGGCCCGATAGAGGCCCCCACATCACCAAATACAGCCAACAGCCCGAACATTGCCGTCCCGCCTTTAGGGAAGGCCCCTGCCGTAAGGCTCAATGTCCCCGGCCACATAAGGCTTACAGAAAAGCCGCAAAGGGCACATCCAAGCAAGGAGATAATCGGTATCTGCACAAATACGGTAACTGCATAGCATATAACACATAGCATACCGCTGGCTGCTAATGCTTTTTTTAGATTAATTCTGTGCCCGAATTTTCCGTAAATGGTTCTACCTATTCCCATCAATAGCGCAAACAGACACGGTCCAAGCAAATCTCCCATCAGCTTGGGCACCTGTAGCCCCTTCTCTGCAAATAAGGAAGACCACTGGGACATAGCCAATTCGGAAGAGCCCGCACACATCATCAGTATCAGCGCCAGGATAAATGTCCTGCTTCCAAATAACTGCCGCAGCGGCGTTTTCTCCTTCTCCGCTACAGGCGGCATCAAGGGCACCTTCATGAACTGGAACATATTATATATCGGAATCAAGGACCACATCACAGGCAGAATAAACCATATGTCTGCTCCCAAGGCCTTCAGCAGCAGAGTCGTTATGAGGACGACTGCCATCTGCCCCCAGCAGTAAAAGGAATGAAGAAGGCTCATCGAAGAAGACTTTGCCTCCCCGGGCAGTGAATCCATGATTGGGCTAATCATAACTTCAATAAAACCGCCTCCCACAGCATAAATCATTACTGATAGCATTAGCCCTATGTAGGGACTTGGCAGGATGCTAGGCAGTATTCCCAGGCAAATCAACCCTAAGGCACAGAAAAAATGTGCCGCTACAACAGCTTTACGATGTCCAATCCTGTCAGCATATCTCATTGCAAAGAAATCCGCTGCTATCTGAGTTCCAAAGTTAATCAGTATCAGCCGACCCACCATTTCAAAGGAGATATCATATTTATCCTGAAATATAATAAAAAGAAGCGGTGCCAGATTATTGACGATAGCCTGTGTAATAAAGCCTGTATAGCATGCGTACATCGTGTTTTTGTATGTGTATTTCACTTTAGCTGCTCCTTCTTAATGCAGTAAATTTTGCATCTTTCTCAAATTGTTTGATAAATAATCGTTCGATAAATAATATTCCATGAGATTGTACCACATATTGAGCTTTCTTTGGAGCATTATATTTGAGTTAGCGCCTTGAGGAGACAAAAAATGTGGTGAAATAATGTCGTAACGCTTTGGACCTATGTAACCGAATTACTTTTCCAGACCGTATGATTCGATTTTCCACTGGTCACTCACCTTTTTCATGCTTAACTGTAGATACGTATAGCTATCTTCATTATCCAACTTAAACTCATATTGGGCGGATACAGAATCATTCTTAATATCCTTAGAATCGAGCTTTATTATCATGAATTCAACATTGGTAAAGCTATAGTTCTGGTTGTGTTGATGAAAATCCTTGTCCGGATCTATGAGATAACCTCTTATGACTCTTTCATTATTTTCGAAAAACGCTTTTGCAAATTTGTATGCAGCAATCTGAAAAGATTGTCCTTCGCTGCTGTCCAGAAATTCTTGTTTGCTTTGATATGCAGCAGCATTTTGGGTTGTCTCGTTTTCAGGTCCTACACTTGGAGCACTTGGGGCGGTGACACCTTCAGCATTTGTACCAGAATTGGCTTGACTTACATTCTTGATTGTAGCAGTAACTTGATTAGAACTACTATTATTACTGGACGAGCATCCTGTAAAAGCAAATAGCATAATGAAGCTTAAGCATAAAAGAAATGAATTTTTCATTTTGTAATCATCCTCCCAATATATTGCTAATATTTAGATGTTTTGTTTTGCATTTTTGTTCCTATATATAAGTGGCATCAAGGTGTGCAAAAATTCCATCTCTGGGCAGCCAATTGTTCGATTTTCAGTTGCTGAGCTAAATAATGCATTTGAATCCTGGATTATGTAACTTGATTACCCAATAAACTCCATTTATCTAAAATAATTGCCCATAAGCGGAAATTTTGCTCACTATGTGGCTATCACTTCTATTTATTAGGAGCTTTCTTGGGAGCTGACAAATTCAACGAGCTTTTGGGCTGCTGATGAAAGCGGAACGCCCTTTAAGTAGCAGAAGCCTATCGACCTGGCCGGGATTTCTTCTGCTAAATCCACTTTGTGTACCGCCCCGCTTCGCAAATAATCCTGTGAAAACTCCTCTATAACGCAGGCCATGCCAAAATTGAAACGGGCGAATTCCAGCAATAGATCATGAGATCCCAATTCGATTTCAGCTGTAATCTTTATCCCTTTAGATAGCAAATGCTTCTCTACATACTGGCGTGAGTTGGATTTGCGCTCCAAAATAATCAGCGGCAGCTCCGCTATTTCACCGATGCTTTTCGGCGAGGAGCAAACATCCTTGTATTTATCCCCACATACAAAGATATCATGTACGTCGATACATTTCATGGTTTCCAGAGCCGCATCCTTTATAGGTAAATTGCATAGGGCAATATCGGCCTCACCTGATTTGAGCATGGCGCAAATCTCCGGTGAGGTCCTGTTAATGATCTTCAGGCTGATATTGGGGAATTGGTCGTGAAAATGCGCCAGATAGGGCAACAGGAAATATTTCGAAATTGTGTCACCCACACCCACCTTCATCTCGCCTATGGTCAGGTTTCTGGACTCCAGCAGTTTATTCTCTCCCACACGAATCAGATTTATCGCCGGGTTGACATGCTCAAAAAGAAGCTGCCCATCATTTGTCAGCGTAACCCCCTTTGAGCTTCTGGTAAACAGGCGTATACCCAGATCGCCTTCCAAATTCATAATAGCCTGGCTCACCGCAGGTTGCGTCATATACAGCTCTTTTGCAGCTTTTGAAAAGCTTTTACATTTTGCCACCCGGCAAAAAACATTGTATAGATCCAGCTTCGTCGCCATATAATACCTCGTTATATTATATATTAAAGCTATTTATTTTACTTATATCACTAAAGCAATTATAATACAATAGTGGAATGTAATCTTGTGCTAAAAAGACACCATATTTATATAATAACTAATGCCATGCCATAATATAAGTGATGTAAGGAGAAATGCCAAATGGAAAGAATGGTTGGAACAGTCGCAAGGGGTCTTAGATCTCCTATAATAACACAGGGGGATGATATCGTAAGAATCATTACTGATGTGGTTCTCAAGGCATCGAAGGCAGAGAATTTCACCGTCCGTGACCGGGATATTGTCTCTATCACCGAATCAGTTGTAGCACGCGCTCAGGGGAATTATGCGCACATAGATGCAATTGCCGAGGATGTCAGATCCAAGTTCGGCGACGATACAATTGGAGTCATTTTCCCAATTCTAAGCCGGAATCGTTTTGCTGTTTGCCTGAAGGGCATCGCAAGGGGCGCAAAGAAAATTGTACTCATGCTCAGCTATCCGGCTGATGAAGTGGGCAACCATCTTGTGGATCTGGATCTGCTTGATGAGAAGGGGATAAATCCCTGGTCTGATGTATTAACGCTGGAGCAGTTCCGCAGCGCCTTCGGCCATGTAAAGCATACCTTTACCGGTATAGATTATATCGATTACTACAAGTCCCTGATTGAGGAAGCAGGAGCTCAGTGTCAGGTAGTCCTCTCCAACAATGCCAAAACTATTTTGAACTATACAAAAAGTGTGCTTGCATGTGATATTCATACGAGATTTAGAACAAAAAGAATTTTGAAGGCTAACGGTGCGCAAAAGGTATATGGTTTGGATGATATTCTTACCTCGCCCATAAATGGCAATGGTTATAGCGAGGACTACGGCCTCCTGGGTTCAAATAAGGCCACAGAAGAGACTGTAAAGCTTTTCCCCCGTGATTGCAAGGCTCTGGTTGACAAAATACAGGTTTCCATTGCTCAAGCAACGGGTAAAACTGTTGAAGTAATGGTATACGGAGACGGCGCATTTAAGGATCCGGTAGGAAAGATATGGGAGCTTGCAGATCCTGTGGTTTCACCAGGCTATACAGATGGGCTTGATGGCAAGCCCAACGAAGTAAAAATAAAGTATCTGGCCGACAACAACTTTGCCGAGCTAAAGGGAGAAGAACTCAGTAAAGCCATTTCTGACTATATCAGAAACAAGAGCGAAGACCTTGTGGGCACCATGGAGACACAGGGCACAACTCCCAGGAGGCTGACGGACCTCATCGGTTCTCTTAGCGATCTGACATCGGGCAGCGGAGACAAGGGAACTCCGATTGTGTACATTCAGGGCTACTTTGACAACTACGCAAAATAAGGTGCCACTGGGCACCTTATTCACACTATGTCATTGTCATCATTGTACAACTAATTTATCTTAGGGTTACATCGGGCATTTTGCGATGTACCATGTTTTGAGCTCCGCTTCACAATATATTGCGGGTATGTATGGAAGTTTATCACTATATATTGTGCCGCGGAGTTTGATTAAGGTTACATCGCAAAAGCCTTACATCACAAAAGCCTTTACAAGAAGGGATTTTGTCTTCAGCGCTTCAAGCTCCATCAGCTGCCGTTTCCCTGCTCCTTAACTGCCTGAATGAACTCCTCTATGGATTCAAGCTCGCGGTCAAACTCCATACCCCCGCCATACATGCGGTCTATATCGTGGGTATCCGAACCGGCTGTCTGATAAAGAGAATACTTTTGAGCTAACTCCAGTGCTCGCTCATCAAACCTGGGGTCGCTATGGCTGGCATTGCATACCTCTATAGCATCAACATGCTCGGGAAACAGTCGTATGGCTTTGATATACCAAACCTCCCTGAATGGATGCGCCTGCGAAATAAAGCCTCCATGTTGCCTTGCTACTGACAAATACTTTTCGATCGGCCAGGAGAGCATATCGGGGAAAGACAGTAAAAAGTCCTTGCCAAGACCGTATGTGAGAAATTCCGTACCCTGGTCCGCATATTCCCAGCCAAAAAACACAGAGAAGGGCAGATTTCTCGCTTCCTCCAGCGCATTTTCATAGCCCGCACAGAATAGCTCAACGCGCTTTTCCCACGGCAGATTCCGTGGAATGGAAGTATTCCCATTAAAAAAGTGATCCGTAATTATGATACCGGAGTAACCGGCCTCGTAATGCGCCCGCACCATCTGCGCACCTGTACTCACTGCACATGCGCTTACCTCGCTGGTATGTAAATGAGTTTCATATTTGAATTTTCTTGCTGCCGGCTGCGTACTGCCTGCTGTATATTTCATGGATATCTCCAAACTCTTTTCCCTAATTATATTTCTAATGCAGGCCATAGTCAAACGAAGGCTTTTGCCCAACCAGCAGCCAGAGTCTAAACAGCAATTACAACTGATCCTTTAGAGCCTGTCCCAAGTCCTTTATTTGCCTGACTATCTCGGTTGTGCTTCTTATAGCCTCATCCTGTGCCATCGTCATTGCTAATACCTGCTGGGTACTTGCGGAGTTTTCTTCAGATGTGGCTGCCAAGGTCTCCAGCTGCTCCTGCATATAGCTGAAACGTTCAGCCACATTATTCATCATTTCATATTCAGCGTAGAGCTTGCTATTCACCGAATCAATTGAATTCCTGACTTTACCGAATATCTCTACTACATCATCCACCTTAGCATTACCCTCAATAACAGAGGTATTTCCCTTCTGGACCTGTTCAATCACATTATGAGTAGTCTTTTGCGCCTCGGCTGTTATATCATGTATGTCCTTTGCTGCTTTGGAGCTTTGATCTGCAAGCTGCCTTATCTCATCTGCCACAACGGCAAAGCCCTTTCCAAACTCGCCTGCTCTTGCTGCCTCTATGGCTGCATTCAATGCCAGCATATTTGTTTGGGAAGCAATATCGGTGATATTGTCAAGAAAGCCACCAATTAAATCCATCTTCTCCTGCAGCTGTGTAACTGCCTCAACAGCAGATTCGATAGCTTGGCTCATAATATCCATATGCTCCCGCATCTCATCGGTTTCCTGGGATCCAACGGTCACTACTTCAGATGTTGCAGCAAATTCTTTCTCCACTTCCTTGGAAAGATCGTAGGTCTCATTGATAATCCTGGATGAATCCAAGACATAACTGTTAACGTTATTTACTGCGACTGCAGAATCCTCGACCGCTTTAGAAATTTCCTGAACCGATCTAGTTACACCCGCTACTCCCTGTTGGTTCTCCAAAATATTGTCATTGCACTTGTTTACATTCTCAAAAAGACTGTCGGTAGTGATATTTACCTGGTCTATAACATTGGTAAGGTTTTTATTTAGAAGCTGTGCCTTTTCGCTTTCATTTTGCGCATTTAGCAGATGCTCATTTCCCCATCTTGCTAAGAAATACAGTGCTATGGTGCCGCAAAAGTACATGCCGAACCTTGGGAAAAATTCACCGAAACCACTATTGCTTCCAAGGAGTGCTTCAGGCTTAATAGCATACACAGTAATGAGAATAACAGAAAAAGCAACACCATAGGTCAAGATAACATTTTTATTGAAGTAGACGGCAGCAAAACAGGCACACACAAGATATGCGGTAAACATACGTTCCAGTCCACCCTGGGACGCTGAATAAGCCACAACACCTATTGCAGGCAACAGCGAAATAATCACAGATTTTACGAAGTTATTCTTAACCTTCAGGAATGCAATGCCTGTTACTATGGAACAGGTAACAGCTAATGGAACGGCTGCTGCCAGCATTTGTGATAGTCCGCCATTGAAATAGGCGGTGACGGCTAAGATTGCTGAAAAAACCCACATTATCAGCGCATTAAACTTATGTGCTCTGTTCGTATATCCATCCACGAAAATTACCTCCCCATTTGTTATTAAAAAAGAGCATCTAAACATAATTATCGACATAATTCAACAAATTTTA
>CAYOKA010000102.1:0-8101 GCA_964404395.1 uncultured Oscillospiraceae bacterium
GCGGTTTTTCTTTTTGTTAACTGCCTTCAAGTTTACAGCCCCCCATCTGAGTTTCTGCTTACTTATTCCCTGTTTTGTTCTTCAAATCATATTTCTCATAAGCCTTTATGATTCTCTGTACCAGCTCGTGCCTAACCACATCCTTATCTGTCAGATAGACAAACTCAAGATTTTCAATATGCTTAAGGATTTTTGTTACTTCCTTCAAACCGGACTTTTTGTCTCCCGGAAGATCAATCTGTGTGATATCTCCTGTGATCACGGCCTTTGAGCCAAAGCCGATACGAGTCAGAAACATTTTCATCTGCTCGGGTGTCGTATTCTGCGCCTCGTCCAATATAATAAAGGAATCGTCAAGGGTTCGCCCCCGCATATAGGCAAGAGGAGCAATCTCGATCATTCCCTTTTCGAGATACTTCTGGTAGGATTCTGCGCCCATAATTTCAAAAAGCGCATCATAAAGAGGCCTCAGATAAGGATCAACCTTATTCTGCATGTCTCCGGGCAAAAAACCCAGCTTCTCGCCTGCTTCAACTGCCGGACGTGTCAGTATGATCCTGTTGACCTGCTTGTCCTTAAAAGCCGTTACAGCCATTGCTACCGCAAGATATGTCTTCCCGGTACCGGCAGGACCAATGCTAAATACGATAGTATTGTCTCTAATCGCATTAATGTATTGCATCTGCCCATAAGTTTTAGACTTAATCTGTCGTCCTTTTGCCGTAAGGCATATATAATCTCCCGGATATTCTTTTATTCTCTCGGTCTGGCCTTCTGCCGCCAAATTAACAAGATAATTCACACTTTGTTTTGTAATGGAATCACCTTGCGAAATAATGTCGATAAGTCTTTCGATGACCACTGAGGCTTTACCGATATTTTCTTTGTTGCCTGTTATTTTAATTTCGGTATCTCTCGAAATCAATTTTACATTTAATCCATCTTCTATGGCTTTCGTATTCTCGTCATATTGTCCGAATAAAGCAATTGCTTGTTCTATGCTTTCAAACTCAATAGTCTTTTCGAAATTATTGTCCAATCATTTTCCTCCAATCTGTTTGGACTTACCAATATCTTCAATGCATTCTATTGTAACCTTTGCAATGAGCCCTTCCTTATCATCACTAATATAATTAACGCTTTGCTTCACTATCTGCGCTGTATCAGGCACCCTCTTCAATGCCTTTTTTAAGGCTGTTTGCACTGCTGCGCTTCTTGCATCCTCTTCATTTATAACCGCCTCAATCAGTTTTTCCTCAACGTATCTGACAGTGACCCACTCTATGGGGAAAATCAAATTTTCTCCTAAAGAAAGTTTCTTTCTTGACTCAAAAACCGAATAGTCCCGAAACTTATTCTTTCTTTGTAATATATCCAATTCCCATGAAAAAAGTATCAACGAATAATCATTTATTGCTTTTCCTGTCCTAAGCCTTTCCGTCTGACTTAGAATAACAGGTGCTTCCTCCTCATACCAGGTTCTTGCTGTTACTGTTCCCATTGCATGTACAAGTCTGGATTCCTTCTTTTTATCTAAAGAAGGGATGCTTCCGGAAATCAACACCTGTCCGCTTTGAACTGTATCCCCCTCTCCTGCAGTTTCAATACCTTCTGTAGCTACAATCCTCTTTATTATTCCGTCCTTGGTCGCAATGATATCACAGGGTATATGCCGTGGGACGATTCTGGGCATTTCAATTCTCTCTCTGACATCAACCTTTACCCTTGTTCCCCTGACAACAATACTTATCCAGGAAAGCTCTTCTATTCCAAGCATCATATTCGTAACGGCCTTGTCTGTATCGATGCGGTACTTAAGTATCCCCGTACTAATGCCATTTTGTGCCAATAAATCTGCAAGCTCAGATGCTCCAAGCTTATCATTACCTGTAATCTCCACACTCCATACGAATGAAGATAAGATATATATTAGCACAAAGAATATAACAACACCTGCTAAAAAAGCTTTCCGTCTTCGATACTTATTCAACACAAAGGGCAAGCCGTTTTTTTTCAGCAACCTTACTTTGCATTTTGTTTTTCGGGCAATCGGACGAATGAGCTTGAAGCTCTTAATGCCTATCCTCATCGTCATCAAGCGTTTTTTCTGTGCTCTGATGTCCCAAAGCTTAATTTGCCGGTGCATGCAAATATTTATGAACTTTTCAATAAAAAAACCTTCGACAATAATAATAACATACCCGTGCAGATAATTCCATAATCTTAGTAACAACAAGAGCTTCACCCCACAATTGGAAATTCAAGCGAATGGATTGTGCCGGATATAATAATATCATCAGAAGTTATTTCTTTTATCAAGAGACCGGACCCCGCTATTTTGATCGTTCCCATCCCGGTGCCCAACCTGATACCGGTGCTATCGAATTCTATAATCCCCTTATAATTCTCTATAATCATATCCCTATTCCCCGCCATTGTAAGCTTGGGAATGTTCAAAACCGATTCCTTGGGTAATTCAAGCATTTCTGTGAATATTTCTCTTATTCCTTTTTTGATAACATGTTCTTTATTCGCCATCATTCAAATCCCCGTCGTTTCAGATGGATATAGCTCCTGTGGATCACCGAATATAAATCCCTCTGTAGTGGCGTCCTTTATTATCCTGTCAAGCGCCTCAGCATTATCCTTTGATACTGCATGCAGAAGCAAAACCGCACCGTTATGGAGGTTGCGCGCAACTATGTCATAGGCATATTGGGAGCCTCTGCTTTTGTCTCGATACCAATCATCGTATGCAAAGCTCCAAAAAAGATTGCAGTACCCGAGTTTATGAGTAAGTGCCAGTGTCCGTTCGCTATACTCTCCCTTTGGAGGGCGGATAAAATACATGTTTTGATTAAACTTTTCCCTAAAAGCTCTTTCCAGCCCGAGTACTTCCTCTTCCAGTTGACTGTCACCCAATTCGGGCATACTCGGGTGGTGAATCGTGTGATTGCCCACAATATGGCCTTCTTCTACCATGCGCCTAACAAGATCCTGGTGTCCGCTAAGATAAGGTCCTGTTATGAAGAAAACAGCCCTAACACCATTATCTCTCAGCGTATCCAATATCATTGGAGTGTAGCCGTTCTCGTAACCTTCATCAAAAGTAAGGTAAATTACACTTTGGGATGTGTCACCCATATATGCACTTCCATATTTCTTAAGGAGCTCCGGAGCCCCGGGATCTGCAGCCGGTGGCTCATGATTGCTTCTTCTGGAAAGACCCCATCTGAGCAATTTATTACTATATTCGCTTCCGCCGCTAACTTCGCCAACCATTGTGTGCCCGCCAATTCCAGTATCTTCTTCTGCCAGCAGGTTTGTTTGTGCATCCCCTTCCGAAAGCCTGCCGCTAATTTCAGTTTCAAAATCAGCATCACTGAAGCTGCTTGCATATACGCCGCCAAAATCACTCAATTCAGGGTTAAATGTAGAAACGGAAGAACATCCCGCCAACGTCGATATTAAGAAAAACAACAGAATGAGAATAGATATGCGTCTGTTTATCGGTGCTATTGATCTTTTCCTTGTCATATAAATGCCCTCCAAAAAAAACACGTCCCCACGTTATATTTGTATTATGGAGGAATCAAAATATACCGATTTTTATTCGACGGCTGTCAACAGATCTGTTTTAATAGTGGTTCCGTCATCGACAAATTTATAGATGATGATCTCATCTTCTTTTTTTAGTGTTACATTCAGTAATTCCTCTTCAAGTAGCTCCACCTCTCCGCCAATCATCGTTAGTGAGTGCTCCAGATTATTAGGATCCGCTATCGCTTTGATAACAAAAGGTGCCTTAAATTGTTTTCCGTTAATCATCACATATCTGCCGGCTTTTCTGATTTCCGTCATCGCAACAATTCTTTCATCATTGACAGAAATTGCTTGTGCTCCTGAAGCCCTCAACTCATTGACGATATTTAGTATGTCGTAGTCCTGTACCTTGATAGATGCGTAGTTGTCCAGCGTTACGACCAGCCCGGCGCCCTTAACAGTTTCAAGTCCGGCAAATACCCTGGCCTTTTGGAGGCTGTTCTGGATTTGCTGCGCAGCTTCGCTGTCACCAGCTTTCACCTTTGCGTAGGTCTGATTCTCAGTTTCAAGCTCCTCAAGTCTTTCCTGCAACGAGCTCTTTTGGTTTTGCAATAGTATAAGTTCACTTTTAAGCTCGTCCAATCTCATATTTTCATAGCTGGCCATACTCTGGTTGTAATTTATACTTTTATATTGAAGTGAAATCATAATTCCTAATATGATGCAAACCACAGTTATTGCTATATTTCTGGAAATCTTCATTCTTTCAATACCTCCAGTCCTGATATATACCTGTCTAATTTATCCGCACTGCTGAACTTCGGCAGTACAAGTTCTTTTGTTTTTGTAACCTCCACCCGGACATCGAACTCAGTCATACTTGCAATCCTGCTGCTTTCTATGATGCTTTGATACAAAACATCCGGATTGCCAATTGCTTCAATAATATACGGTACAGGATATCTATTGCCATTGATCCTAATAGTGGGGCCTGCACATACCTGCTCGCTCATCGGGACTATACGTTCGCCATTGATTGAAATTGCTTGGGCACCGGCCTTTTTTAAGTCATTTAAAACAACCTTAATATCCTGATCATGTATTATTAGCAAATCCAGAGGAGCATCGCCCTGTCTGGCAGGCGCATCATCAAGCTTGATCGTAATTCCAGGACCTCTTACTCCGGATAAACCGGTATGTAGCTTGATTATCTCCCATTCCAATGACAATTGGTCATCATTTTGCAATTCCAGATATTCTTTTATTATATCATTTCTCATGGCAAGATTCTCGTCAATCGCTTTTCTGTACACCTGCGTTTCATTCTTCACAATGGATATTTGATCCTTTAGCTTGTCTGCACTAAAGCCACTGTTGGCAGCAGTCTTCTTAAAGGCCATTGTATTCTTTGCCTGTACCGCAATGAGAATACCTAATAACATGAAAACGACAAATAAAATATACTGGCTACCCTTCTTTTTCATATCCTCTCCAACTCAAGTTCTCTTTTCCTTGTTTCCTTTTGCATATTTTAATTCTACTGATAATAGACTCACATTTCAAGTGGATTGTTCAACTAAAAAATCCTGCAAGAAAGAGAATGATAGTTTTGCTACCGTCAGTGATGTTTATGAAGGTAGTGTTTCCTGCTCCAAGGTCTTACTGCTTAGCACTGTTTTTATTGGAGCCGACTGCAATACCCGTGAGACAGGACTGCTTCTAGCTTCGGCTGATCTCCCTCACCTTTCTGACATAAATATTTGTCAATTCTTCAGCAAATTCTGCATTCACTCCTTCACCAATTACACTGCAAACGGGCTTTTCTCCATCGGGGAGAACCAACACCCATCCATTATCATTGTACATCTTAACGCCTTCCAGAGTCTCCATTTTATTTCCCGCATGCTCCTGTATCAGCCTGCGTATTACTTTCCCCTTAGAAATCCAGCTGCACTCCACCTCCTGCCTATGCATGTGTATTGCAGGAAGCATATCTACCAGCTGTGAAAGACTAAGCCCGGCAGATGACATGTAATCAAGAAGCCTCACAAGCCCTGCAAATGCGTCAAAATGCAGCGTGAACTGCTCCAGAAGTTCTTCTTTTCCATCCATGCCAAGAAGCGTGCCCATTATGTCTCTTGACGATGTCTTAGTCCTAAGCACATTTCCATGATGTTCTTCGGCTATTTTCTCAATGGCCTGGCTTGCTGAAACAGGAACCACTACGGTTCCACCCTCTATTTTCTTAAGCAGAATCATCGAAATCAATGCAATAAACATATCCTCAGTAACAAGCCTGCCCCTGGAGTCGACCAGTATCATTTTCTCACATGACTCTTCAATAGATACCCCAAGATCATAAGCGCCGGCCCTGACAGCACGGCAGAAATATGCCACATCCACCGAGCCTCTGCGAGAATCTGAATCAATGCTGACAATATTTGCAGCGCATTTCAAATCCCTCAATAATTCTCTTATGACATTCGAAACACTCGGCGAACATGAATTTACGGCAATTCTATAATTGAAGTTCTTTGCCTTTACACCCTGGAGGATACTTTTTAGGTAAAACTCATCGAATCCATCTATCTGCTTAATACCCCTTAGGCAGTCGCCTTCACACCTGTTAAAATCATCTCTGGTAAAAGTATTCTCGATTTTCCTTTCAACATTTCTTGCTACATTGCTGCCTGACTTATCAATAAAATCAATGTAAAGCTTTGACACATTAGATTGGCATCCACTAACATGAACGCCGCCATCAAGTCTGTAAAATCTCACTGCAGATCGGAAGGCAGGCAATAGCAGTCTTTTAAAATCATTAACTTGAATACCGGAAGAAACCAAGCCACAAGTAAATGCGTCTTTAATCATCATTGCACCGGCAGAACCATCGCAACTAACGCCAAGCATGCCTGTATTACCATTTACGGCACCATATGCAGCCCCAAGCTTCACAGCAAATTCAGGAGTGATATCCGAATTTATTTCTCCTGAAACTCCTCTGTTCCCAAAAAGCGGTCTGCCGGCCTTACAACCCCAAACCAGGTTTGTATTCATTTCAGCTCCCTGATCCACAAATTTGTCCGGCCATATTTTCACAGAGGGCTTAATTATCGCGCGCTCCCCTATCACTGAATGCTCCCCGACAACGGATTGTTCGAACGCACTGGCACCTTGCTTCAATATAACATTATTGCAAATAATGCTTCCACGAAGCTGAACATTGCTACCAAGATTAGTGTTTTTCCATATGATGCTCCTTTTAATGCCACAATACTCAGATACAGTGGAATTGTCACCAATTACGCTGAAGCTGTCAATTACAGTGCCCTTCCTTATGTGACAGCCTGAACCGATAATACATGGGGCTTTCAGGCGAACATCCTCGTCAATAACCGTGTCCGGCCCAATCCATATCCCGGCAGCTGTGCGGCTACCCGGTATATTCACACTGACGCTGCCATTCAATACATCCGAATTGGCCTGTAAATAGGCGCGAATGTCGCCTATATCGCACCAGTATTCCTCAGTGATGTAGCCGTACATCGGTTTCTTTTCCTTTAGAAGTATCGGGAACAGATCACGACTGAAATCAAATTTTTCATCCTTTTTCATATATCGAAATATTTCCGGGGACAAAATGTAGATGCCTGTATTGACAGTGTCACTGAACACCTCTCCCCAGCTTGGCTTTTCTAGGAAACGGATAATCCTGTCATCATGATCGGTTACAACCACACCATACTCAAGAGGAATATCAACTCTTTTTAGAATCAATGTTGCAAATGCTCCTTTATCCTTATGAAAAGCAATTGCGCGATTGAGATCTATGTCTGTCAACGCGTCGCCACTTATTACAAGAAAAGGCTCATCCAGAAAGTCCTCGGCATTTTTTACACTGCCTGCGGTACCCAAGGGCTTTTGCTCGACATAATACCGCATCTTTATGCCAAAGGAGTTACCATCGCCAAAAAATTCTTTGATTATGTCAGGCATGTATTGCAAGGTTGCTGCCACATTGACAATACCATGCCTTTTAAGCAAATCTACAATATGCTCCATTACAGGTTTATTCGCGATCGGAACCATAGGTTTAGGTTTTCCGCATGTAAGAGGTCTAAGCCTTGTACCCTCTCCGCCAGCCATAATTACTGCCTTCATTTTTTTCATCCCTTCACCGAGTTTTAGTGCAGAACAAGTTACACTGCTTAATTACTTTTTGCCGATAGAGCAAAAAAAATACAGACATCCATTATGTGGATGCCTGTATTCGCCTATAAAGGGATGTATATACCATTTCAACTTCTATTTTGCGGATATTTCCAGTAACCATGCTTGAAAATGGTATCAGGCAGGTTGTTTAATTAAACTATTTTCAATCCGGCTAC
Organism: uncultured Oscillospiraceae bacterium; assembly: GCA_964404395.1. Classification (GTDB taxonomy): domain Bacteria; phylum Bacillota; class Clostridia; order Acetivibrionales; family DTU013; genus JAAYBT01. The sequence goes on from CAYOKA010000102.1 coordinate 7,935, forward strand.
CCACATAATTCCACAACATGTACAACATTACAATTTGTACCGGCAGCATAATAGCGTTTTTTACCATCCGCGCAGGCAACATAGCCATATAGCCTTTGCCTAAAATAATCGTAAGCCAGTATGTGTTCAAGCCGATATTCACAAACAGGTTAACACACAGGACAGCC
>CAYOKA010000103.1:0-8048 GCA_964404395.1 uncultured Oscillospiraceae bacterium
GGCATTGTCTCAATACCCATATCGTATACCTTTTTAGAAGATCGAGGAGACAAGACCACTCTAAATTTTAGTTCAGTAAAGAGGGTGTGCCAGAAAGGATAGTTTTCATATATGTTCAAAACTCGTGGGATTCCTATTGTTCCCCGGCTTGCTGATTCCTTGTCCAGGGATTTGTATGAGGCAAGCATTTTGTATTTAAAATCATACATATTTGGAGCCTTATCCTCCCGGAGCACACCACCGGCACCACGTTCGCAGCGATTTCCAGATACAAACCTCCGGCCGTCGATAAAGCTATTGATCGTCAGCAGACAATTATTGCTGCATTTATTACAACGCTTCATTGCAAGCTCCGTCTGAAAGCTTTCCAATTCAGTAGCTCCCATGATGCCGCTTTTTTGCTCTGTCTGAGATCGCTCACAGGAAATAAGCGCAGCGCCATATGCTCCCATAATTCCGGCAATATCAGGCCTAACAGCCTCTCTACCGGAAATGAGTTCAAAGCTTCGCAGAACAGCAGCATTGTAGAAAGTCCCGCCCTGCACAATAATCTTCTCTCCCAGTGCCTTAGGATCTCTTATTTTTATAACCTTAGTTAAAGCATTTTTAATAACAGAATAGGAAAGCCCCGCAGAAATATCACCCACAGATGCTCCTTCCTTCTGAGCCTGCTTCACCCGCGAATTGATAAACACAGTACAGCGAGAGCCAAGATCAACAGGCTTTCGCGCTAGCAGCGCCTCCTTTGCAAAATCCTCCACCTCCATGTTCAGTGAGGTTGCAAAAGTCTCGATAAAGGATCCGCAGCCTGAAGAACAGGCCTCATTGAGCATAATATTGTTAATAACGTTATCCTTAACCTGCATGCATTTCATGTCCTGACCACCAATGTCAAGTATAAACTCAACACCCGGCAGGAAATGCTCTGCCGCCTTGTAATGGGCGATTGTTTCAATCTCTCCGATATCAACACGCAAAGCTGCCTTAATTAGGCCTTCACCATAGCCGGTGACGGTAGAATTAGCGATATGCGCATCTTCGGACATCAAACCATAGAGCTTTCTCAATTCCCTAATTACTGATTTTAGCGGACTACCTCTATTGCTGCCGTAATAGCTGTACATCAGCCTGCCATCAGAATCTATCAGCGCAAGCTTCGTAGTTGTTGAACCGGCGTCAATCCCCAGATAAGATGGTCCATGATGAGATGATAGCTCTTTCCTGCCCACCTTATGCTTTGAATGCCTGCGTTTAAATTCCCCAAGCTCTATTTCATCCCGAAAAAGAGGACTAAGCCTCTCTACCTCATGCACCGTGACACTGTTAATTGAAGGAAGCCTGTCGCGCAATGACTTAAAACTCATGACCTTCTTGTCCTTTGAGGCCAGCGCCGCACCGGCAGCTACAAAAAGCTGTGATTCATCGGGAAAAATCACCTGATCATCACTTAAATCTAACGTTTCAATAAATCTCTTCCGGAGCTCAGGGAGAAAGTATAAAGGTCCGCCTAAAAATGCTACATTCCCCTTTATTGGTCTTCCACATGCTAAGCCGCTGATGGTCTGGTTTACAACAGACTGAAAAACAGAAGCTGCGATATCTGCCTTAGCTGCACCTTCATTCAGGAGAGGCTGTATGTCAGTCTTCGCAAAAACACCGCATCTGGCAGCGATGGGGTAAATTACCTTATATCCCTCTGCAAGCTTGTTGAGCCCGGCTGCATCTGTTTGAAGAAGGGAGGCCATCTGATCTATAAAAGCACCCGTGCCGCCTGCGCAGGTACCATTCATTCTCTGCTCTATTCCATCTGCAAAAAATGTAATCTTCGCATCCTCCCCGCCCAGCTCAATAGCGACATCCGTTTGCGGGATCTGACTTTCTATGGCGCCGGTCGCTGCAATAACCTCCTGCTCAAAGTCCAGTCCAAGCCATTGCGCCACGGAGATTCCACCCGAGCCTGTTAGCGTGACCGTGAGATTATCCTGTTCAAAATGCGCACAGGTTTCATCCACCAAATCAAAAATAGTCTTTCTGATATCGGAAAAATGTCTTTGATATTTGCTATATTGAATTTTATCATTCTTGTCCAGTACAACAAGCTTCACCGTAGTTGAGCCTACATCCAGACCCATGTGAAATAGATTTTTCATTCTAAGTTAACACCTAATAAAAACCGGAACCCGATTGTATTTTTAGTTCACCTAACACTGCTGCACTCATAAAAATACTCGCTTCAAGCATACACAAAAGCACCAACAAGCATAAATACTTATTGATACTTAAGGTGCATTCATTTTATATTAACATAATACGAAAAAATATGAAATAGCGCTGGTATTACTTAACAATTCCACCTTTTATAACGCGAATCTCTACATCCGGCTTTTGTACTTTTCCTAATTAAGCGTGCCAAACTTGCTAAAAGGATAAAATCTGAAAACTGCCCTTCCCTTAATATAATCCTTATCAACAGGCCCAAACTCAGTACTGTCCTTACTGTATTCCCTGTTATCCCCGAGAACATAGATTTGACCTTCCGGCACCGTCAAATCGGTAAAACCCGGCTCAGACCCGGATGGAGTCAGCGGCTCCTGCTCCAACCCTATCAAGGAGAGCTCATCGTTAACGTATACCTTGCCATCCTTCACCTCAACTCTGTCGCCTTCTACCGCAATCAACCGCTTAATCAAAGGCTTGTCATTGTCCGGAAACTTAATAACAATTATATCGCCTCTATTAAGCAACCCTAACTTGTGCCCCAGTTTCTCTACCAAGAGGTTGTCGCCCTCCACAAGTGTTGGCTGCATGGAAATATCAAAAACAATAGTTCTCTGCGCCACAAAAGTCACTATTAGCACTCCGACAATAACTGCCACGACTATATGTACAAGCCAGTCAAGAATCTCATTCTTTTGCTTTTCATCCATAATACTGTTTTTATCCGGGGTATCGTTTTTATCCGTATTATTCGTATTGTCCGTAATCTGATCCTCCCTTCAAATGCCGGCAGCGATGCGTTCCAGCCTTCACCGCCCCATTCCCGCAAATAACTATCGAGAAATATCTATATGCAATTCAGCCAATTGCTTCGAATCAACCACATCAGGAGCATTGGTCATTAAGTCAGAAGCATTCTGCACCTTCGGAAATGCAATTACATCCCTGATGCTGCTTTTTCCGGCCATCAGCATAATCAACCTGTCCAGCCCGTAAGCTATTCCCCCGTGGGGCGGCACTCCAAACCTGAATGCATCCAACAGATACCCGAACTTTGCCGAAGTCTCCTCCTCAGTAAGACCGAGCAGCTTGAACATCTTAGCCTGCAGCTCCTGCATATGTATTCTGATGCTGCCGCCACCAAGCTCAGTACCGTTGAGCACAATATCATAGGCCTTGGCGCGTACTCTACCCGGGTCGCTTTCCAAATACTCCATATCCTCGTCCATCGGTGAAGTAAAGGGATGATGCTTTGCCACCCAGCGCTTCTCCTCCTCCTCATACTCCAGCAGCGGGAATTCAGTAACCCAAAGAAACTTAAATTCATTTTTATCCAATATATCAAGTCTCCCGGCTATCTCAACCCTAAGCGCGCCAAGGGCATCATATACCACCTGATTGCTGTCTGCAACAAAGCATATCAAATCACCCGGCTGCGCGCCGGTATGCGCCAGTAAGGATTTCATTTCATCCTCGCTGAAGAACTTGGTTATGGAAGATCTAAGCCCATCCTCCCCAACTGCTATCCAGGCCATTCCTTTTGCCCTATAGGTTTTAACAAACTCAACAAGGCTGTCTATTTCCTTCCTGCTAAACCCTCCGCAGCCCTTTGCGTTAATAGCGCGGACGCTTCCCCCATTGCCGATGGCGTCCGTGAAAACCTTAAAACCGCAATTGGCAACCAGGTCAGACACATTCACCAATTCCATTCCAAAGCGCATATCAGGCTTATCCGAGCCAAACCTGTCCATTGCCTCCTGATATGTCATCCGAAGCAAGGGTGTCTGAATATCGATTCCCAGCGCCTCCTTGAAAGCCCTTTTAATGAATCCTTCATTGACTGCCAAAACATCCTCAACTTCAACAAAGGACATCTCCAGATCAATCTGCGTAAACTCCGGCTGCCTGTCAGCTCTAAGATCTTCATCTCTAAAGCACTTAGTTATCTGCATATACCGATCAAATCCCGCTACCATCAGAAGCTGCTTGAACAGCTGCGGCGACTGTGGCAGGGCAAAAAACTTTCCGGGATGTACCCTGCTTGGCACAAGATAATCTCTTGCACCCTCCGGAGAACTCTTAATAAGCATTGGTGTCTCAATCTCTATGAAGCCCTTGGAGTCAAAATAATCCCTGGCAATTTTGGCCACCCTATGACGCAGCAGCAGCCCCGCCTGCATATCATGCCTCCTCAGATCCAGATATCTGTACTTAAGCCTCATAGCCTCGTTTACGGCGGATCCATCTTCAACCTGTATTGGTGGGGTTTCTGACGCACTGAGAATCCTCAGCTCAGACGCGGCAACCTCAATCTCACCTGTCTTCATAGATGGGTTGACCGCTTCCGGTGCTCTTGCTACAACTTCCCCCACGACAGCCAACACATACTCGTTTCGTATTGCTTCAGCCTTTTCGAATAACTCCTCCTCAGTAATACTGTTAAATACGATTTGAAGCAATCCTGTCCTATCCCTCAAATCTACAAATAACAGGCTTCCCAGGTTCCTGCGCTTGTGAGCCCAACCCATAACGGTCACTTTTCTACCCACGTCTGCGGCAGTAAGCTCCGTGCATCTATGCGTCCTTTTCAAGCCATAAATCGTCTCTCCCATAATGTCAACTCCTGAATAAAGAATAAATATCTTATTTTAGCTGTGCCGAATCTACCGCACCTGATCTGCCCGGCTCCGGCGTTACCTGTAAGGATTTCTTCAGCCTGTCAATTATTGTATCCAGACTCACATCCTTTTTTTCACCAGTTTTCATATCTCTCAAAACTCCCTTGCCGGACTCAATCTCATCATCACCAAGCACAATAGTGCACAGGAATCCCTTTTTATCGGCGTATTTCATCTGAGCTCTAAGGCTTCTACCCAGTAAATCGGTCTCGGCACCAACATTACACCTGCGCAGCTCATAGACAAGCTTCTGGGCAAATTCTGCCGCCTTATGTCCCAATGTTGCAATGTAGATATCCATAACCGGCGGCTCATCAATATGTATTCCCTGACTTTCCAGCTCCATAAGTAGTCGTTCCACTCCAAGGGCAAAGCCAATACCGGGCGTCGGTGCGCCTCCGCAGGCCTCAACCAGCCCGTCATACCTTCCTCCGCCGCAAATCGTCCCCTGGGAACTCGGGTTTTCCGAAATAAATTCAAATACAGTCCTGGTATAATAATCCAGGCCTCTGACTATTTGGGGATCTACTTTGTATTCTATCCCCAGATTATCAAGGCCTTCCATCAATCCTTCGAAATGAGTCCCACAATCGCCACAAAGATTCTCCGGAAGCAAAGGTGCCCCCACAATAATTCTTTGGCAGCCTTCCTCCTTACAATCCAGAATCCTAAGAGGATTTCTATCAAACCTAACCTTGCAGTTCTCGCAAAGCTCATCCAGGTTTGGCCTTAAAAATACCTTCAGCTTCTCATGGTAAGCATCCCTGCATCTGGGACAGCCGATACTGTTAATATTCAAACCTGTGTTTGCCAATCCAAGTCTCTCAAAAAACATGGACAGAAGGCTGATAATCTCCACATCAATCCCCGGGCCTGCCGAGCCAAATGCTTCCACACCGAACTGATTAAACTCCCTGTATCGCCCTCTTTGGACATTCTCGTACCTGTAGGCGGTGATGTTGTAAAAAAGCTTAACCGGCTGGGACGCTGACGCCATACCATTTTCAATATAACTTCTAACCACACCTGCCGTACCCTCCGGTCTGAGAGTTATACTTCTTCCTGCCTTATCATTGAAAGTATACATTTCCTTCTGCACGATATCAGTGGTATCTCCGACGCCTCTTTGAAAAAGCTCAGTATGTTCGAATACCGGTATTCTTATCTCCTTGTAACCGAAACCGGCGCATAGCCTCGAAAAAACGCTCTCCACGTACTGCCACTTATATACCTGTGAAGGAAGAATATCTCTGGTTCCCTTTGGTGCTTGATTGAACATAGCAACCTCCTATTTTTACAACTGTTTGCAACTACTCATCTATAGCTAATATATCACATTATCGCACAAAAAACGGATTATTGCCTCTTTCATACCCAATTTCCGTGGCAGCACCATGTCCCGGGTAAACCTTCAAACCGTCAGCCAGCTCCATAAGCCGTTGCAGCGACGCCTCCAGCTCCCTTCTGTTGCCTGCTCCCAGATCGGTTCTACCAACTCCCAACCTAAACAAAGTATCCCCGGTGAACAAGCATTCTTTCACATTATGCCCATTTTCAGCGCTGCCGTCTCCCACTAATGTTGCCATAATGCACATGCTGCCCGGCGTATGACCGGGAGTATGGATTATTTTCAAATTGATGCCGTCAAGCGTCAGTAGGTCGCCATCCTTCACAGTCAGATCAGCTTCCCTGAAAGACTTTCTTTCCCCAAACATAACAGAGCCGTTCAGCAATGCATTCCGCAAAAGCGGGGCATCCCCTTCGTGTACTACAACCTTGCCCCCACAATTATCATATAGCTCATTCAAATAGAATATGTGATCAACATGCGCATGGGTCATTATAATATATTTTAGTTGCAGCCTATATGCTTCAAGAACCTGCACAACTTCTGTGTAATCAACTCCAGGATCAACAAGCACAGCCTCCCCCATATTATCCCCTTCACCCATAAGGCCGATAATATAGCAGTTCGACTGCAGCATCCCGGTATCCAAACACTTTAAAAACAAAGCCAAGCCCTCCTACATCTCATTTCTTGCTCCGTGTCACTTCAAGAACGCCGGCTATTTTTTTCAATCCCTTAATTATTTTGTCCAATTGTTCCGTGTCTACAATCTCCAGCGTCAAATTGATAATCGCCTTTTGATCTTTAGTTGTTCTGGCATTCATAGCCTTCAGCGGAATCTTCTCTTCTGCCGTGGTATTGGTTATCTCCATCAAAAGTGATGTCCTGTCATTTGCAACCACCATAACATCAGCCTTATAAGCTGCATTAGGTGAGGTATACCACCTAACCTCTATCAGGCGCTCATCCTCTGCATGAGTTCCCGTAATGTTCACACAGTCACTACGGTGAACAGAAACGCCTCTCCCCCTTGTTATGTAGCCCGCAATTTTATCACCCGGCACCGGATTACAACACTTCGAGAGCCTCACCAGGCAGTTATCGATGCCTTTTACAATAACACCGTTCTCCGGTAGATTCTTCTTCCTTTTTTCCTTATCCTTGCTGACCAGAAGCGCCTTTTCCAGCTCCTCCAGCTCTTCCGGCTTCAATGTCTTCCTGTACTCATCCTTGAGCCTCGCAATAATCTTGCTGGTGCCGATACCGCCATATCCAACTGCCGAGAACATATCGTCCAGATTATTAAAATTGTACTTCTTGAGCATCAAATCGACCCATTCGGTCTTAAACAGTTGATTGTAGGTCAACCCCTGTTTCTTGAGCTCCTTTTCAATGCTTTCCTTGCCTCGCTGTATATTAACTTCCCTGTTTTCCTTCTTAAACCACTGTCTAATCTTATTGCGCGCCTGAGAGCTTTTAACAATCTTGAGCCAGTCACGACTGGGGCCGTGGACGTTGGCCGATGTCAACACCTCAACGATGTCTCCATTTTGGAGTTTGTATCCAAGCTTGACAATGTCGCCGTTAACCTTGGCACCCATCATTTTATTGCCGACTGCACTATGTATAGAGTATGCAAAATCAATAGGAGTAGATCCGACAGGCAGGTTGACCACGTCACCCTTGGGAGTAAACACGAACACCTCATCCGCAAATAAATCAATTTTAACAGTTTCCATAAATTCATTGGCATCTGTGGAATCCTTCTGCCATTCCATCATCCGCCGCAGCCAGTCCATCTTATT
>CAYOKA010000104.1:0-7849 GCA_964404395.1 uncultured Oscillospiraceae bacterium
CGACAAGAAACATGCATACTAAACGTTTTACATCTCTCATTTCTATCATCCTCCTTATCTTTTTTTGTTCTCTATGTTCAAGCCATATGGCTTAGACACCTGAAAAACAATAAAGCAATAAAAGTATAAAACAAAATTCAATTTCTACTTGTGAATACTAACATTTGCGGTCGTATGGTCTTAGTACTACTACCGGAGGAGCCTTCCTCCAAAAGAAGATACACCTTAGTTCTCTAATTAACTATTCTAGTTAGTTATATTCCTTAGTAACGTAAAAATGTACCTTTTAGAAACCAATATTATGATATATTAGAATTATAACATTTGCCATTGTAATGTGTCAATAAAGAAATGTTCCAGTTTAACCCTATTCTTACCATTTCTCTGTGAGATTATCCCAATAACGCCGTGGCATAAACTGCCTTTGAAGCTTTGGATTCGAGCGGCTCTGAATCTCCAGTGCTTTAAAAAACTCCCTCCACAAGCACGAAAATCGCTTTTCCTCCTGTGTGTTGTCGGGGATATCATCTGCGGAAAACTCGGAAACAATCCAGGTCTCCGTATTATATAAGACTGCAATTTCTCTTTTAACATCATGAATAATCCAAGGCTGATCCGAGAGACGTTCTGCAAAATGCGGTGCCAGCAATTCTATCACATTATTGTCCGGGCTGATAGATGAGTAAAAAATGCCACCCTCAACCTGCCTAAACCTGACAAATCCCATGAGCCTATGCACTTCAAATTCAAGCCTTCGGTTAATGTCCATTATTCTGTAAACCGTATCATCAGACAGGTGCAAATCCACCTTGCCACCCATCTTCCAACCAAGCTTAAGGTAGCGATATATGAGGGTGCCCGCCTGCAGATCTTCTGTAAGGAAGGCATGATAACAATTTTTCAAGGCATCTTCTGAAATATTACTCCGGATTGAATTATATACCCTGTCAGATTTCATAGAATTAGTATCAATAAAAACATAGGTTGACGTAATATCCTGCTGGAGTCCATGCTCCGACAAAATAGCGTCAGGCACCTGCTTTCGGGAGAAGGCCTCAAAAACGGCAGTTAAAATCCCTTCAAAGCTTCCATCATAAATATATGTTAGCATCACAATTCACCTGATATACTGGCTGCCACATCCTCGCGGGTGGGTGCCGATAAAGCCGGCTGTGGCTCCATCCCTCCCAGTAGCGTGGAGGTGGCAGGCAGAAGAAAGCTCAACTGTGTATAGCCCGGATCCTCCACCGGGAGCTGCTTGCTACCGGCAATAATATTAGTTTTGATAAATTCCTCCGTAGCATCCAGCTTATCAATGTATTTGCCCTTGCAGGTGATAAAATATCTGGCCCGTTTCAATACAACACCAAGCTTCTTTATGTCGGCGAAGTCCAGCTTCTGAATCATCCTCGCCTTGATAATCCTCTGGGCAGATCGTACCCCGATACCGGGCACCCGGAGTAGTAGGAAGTAGTCAGCCTTATTTATTTCTATAGGAAACCGGTGAAGATTGCGCAGTGCCCAGTCACATTTGGGATCCAGCTGGGTGTCAAAATCCTTATGGGATTCATCCAAAAGCTCGTCGGCCTTAAAGCCATAAAACCTAAGCAGCCAGTCTGCCTGATAAATCCTGTGTTCACGGAGCAAAGGAGGCTTGACTGCCTTCGGCAAGGCCGGGTGATTGGACACGGGCACATATGCGGAATAGAACACCCTTCTCATTCCATAACGCTTATACAGCCCCTCCGAGAGCTTTAAAATGCCCAGATCATGATCCCCTGTAGCTCCGACAATTAATTGAGTACTCTGCCCCGCTGGTACAAACACGGGAGCATTCCTAAACCTGCGGCTGTTGTCACGGGTTTCATTAATCTTATCGCTGATGAAGCCCATCGGCCCCAAAATCGCTTCCTTCTTCTTCTGCGGAGCCAGAAGCTTCAATCCGTCACTGGTGGGCAGCTCAATATTAACACTCATCCTATCCACATAGATACCTGCCCTTTCAATCAAAGCGGCATCTGCCCCGGGAATCGCCTTTATATGAATATAGCCATTGAACCGGTAGTCCTCACGCAGCCGCCGCACCGCACGAATAATCAGCTCCATGGTGTGATCTGGAGATTTGACCACGGCGGAGCTCAAAAACAGCCCTTCGATATAATTCCTTCTATAGAAGTTAATTGTGATCTCTGCAATCTCGTCCGGAGCAAAAGCCGCCCGAGGAATGTCATTAGAAATCCTGTTAACGCAGTAAGCGCAATCATAAATGCAGCAGTTGGACATAAGTACCTTCAACAGCGATACGCAGCGCCCATCCCCTGTGAATGAATGACATATTCCTGCCGGCATGCTACACCCTACCCCTCCGGGCTTATTTTTCCTGGAGCTTCCGCTGGAAACACATGAAACATCATACTTTGCACTTTCAGCCAAAATTTTGAGCTTATCCATTTCGTCCATATATTCACCCATTCCATTATTTGCACGCGAAATCTGTGATTAAAATAAATCATAAGTAAATAATATCACCTGTCATGGAAAAAATCAAACATATGTTCGATGTAATGCTTTGGGCTTTGTATGTCAGCTTTTGCTCTGCTCCTTTTTCCTTATCCGCTCACTGCGCCTTCTTGCCGCAGCTTCGTTTTCCCTTATTTCCTCATCCGTTTCTAATAGGAGCTTGCAAACCTCAACTGGTTTTGAAAAAGAATCTACAGCCACAAATGTAAGATATGCTTTGTTAGTAAACTTTCTTTCGCCGGCCAAAAAATCCTCCGAGTATGCTTCTACAACCACCTCCATCGAGGTTCTGCCTACCCATGTGACCCTTGACCTCAATGTAATCATCTGCCCCTGCTTTACAGGATGATTAAATTCGACACTATCAATGGCGGCCGTAACTACAATGCGGTTACTGTGTCTTTGTGCAGCCATGGCCCCTGCCATATCCACCATATGCATCAGGCGCCCTCCAAGCAGATTTCCAAGCAAATTCGTGTCATTTGGCAACACCAACTCTGTCATTTCCACCATGGATTCACGAGGTGATTTCGGTCTCATATTTACACTCCTCCCTATCTGTCCTTCTCGCCTTACCTTATTTTGAGTATAATCCATTATAATAATTCCAGCTACCTTATACTACAATGAGCACTTTCTCATTTATAGGCGTATCTATAATTTAAGTGGTTTTTACCATTTTGTAAACAAACTGAAACACTATAATAACTTGATACCTACCCCCAGCTACCCTATAATAAATAATAAGGAATAGTTCATAATATTAGCACGATATAGGCGTTTGAGTTGCTTGAATAATAAGCTAGAGTATGGGAGAGTTTAGTATTAGGAAAATATTGGGGCAGACAAGGAAGGCCATCCAGGACTATGACATGATACAGCAGGGCGATAGTATCGCTGTCGGAGTTTCGGGCGGTAAGGATTCATTAACCTTGTTGATTGCACTGAGAAAACTTATGGACTATTACCCGCTCAAATTCGAAGTAAAGGCAGTAACACTGGCACTTAGCATTGGCGAGACAGATTTCAGCCCAGTGTCCAGCTTGTGCAAAGATATTGGTGTAGAGTACATAATTGAAGATACAAATATAGGCAAAATTCTTTTTGAAGCCAGGCAGGAAAAAAACCCCTGCTCGCTATGTGCCAATCTTAGGCGGGGAGCTCTTAATAATATTGCATTAAGGCTTGGATGCAACAAGGTAGCGCTCGCGCACAACTGTGATGATGTTGTAGAAACACTGCTTTTAAGTACATTTTATGAAGGCCGCATCCACACATTTTCTCCGGTTACATATTTGGACAGAAAGAACATTACTGTCATAAGGCCTCTCATATATGTTGATGAAAAACAAATAAAGGCATTCGTCAAGAATCAGAGCCTACAGATAGTACAAAATCCTTGCGCGGCCAACGGCCATACAAAGCGGCAGTATATTAAGAATCTAATCGAGCATCTTGCTCTCGACAACAAGGATGTTAAAAACACTATATTCGGCGCCATCAAGCGTTCAGGAATGGATGGATGGCACAAATAACGGAGGTAAAAATGTTTAACAAAAGAAGAAGTAATTCCTTTGCAGCTGTAATTATCGTGCTATTTGTACTTATGATGGCTACACCGATAAATATATACGCATACGCAGCCGACCCAAATCTCATTTATGAGAAAATTGATAAACAGACCATCACGCAAGGGGTAACACTTGAGAACATAGTCAGGTTTACTGCTAATGGCTGGTATAACTTTTATGTGACAAAAATCGACTTGAACAACGAGCATTTAAGCATTGACACTCTTACTAACATTGAATCCGTGGGAAGAACCGCATCCACTAAAAAGCTTGCAGAGCAAAGAGGTGCCGTTGCGGCGATAAACGCCAGCTTTTTTACCTCGAGCGGCGGCGGAAACGGTTACCCAGTAGGGGCTGTCGTACAATCCTCGGATATACTGTGTGCGTCTAGAAACTACAATCGCTACAGCGATTCAATCGCATCTTTCTCCATCAACAATATGAATGAAGTTATCCAAAATTATTGGAAGGTCAATATGAGCCTTTCCACAAAATCCGGTGCAAAGCTGGATGTAGAGCAGTATAACATGGGCAACAAAAAAGAATATGATAAGCTCAACGTATTCGACAGAAAATGGGGCAAGACTGCAATCGGTGCATCAGAAGCCATGCCTGATATTTTTCAGATGGTCGTGGAAAACGGCAAGGTCACCAATTTTATTAAGGACGGCCCTGCGGCAGCAATACCGGAAAATGGCTTTGTGGTGGTAACACGCACTGAAGGCGCCCAGCTGCTTCAGAAAAACTTTTTAGTGGGCAGCAGCGTTGATTTAGACATTAGCTCAACACCAGACTGGAATAATCTGAAAATGTCTATTTCCGGCAGCTCCATGCTGGTTAAGGATGGCGTCATCCCAGAGACCTTTTCCTTTACACCAGCTGACATTATGGTTAGAAGTCCCAAGACAGCCGTAGGCAGTTCAAAAGACGGGAAAACTATTTACTTTGTTACAGTAGACGGCAGGCAGACAGCCAGCATCGGACTGACACTAAAGGATATGGCACTGTTCATGAAAAGCATAGGAGCTTACAATGCCAACAACATGGACGGCGGTGGCTCTACGACAATGGTGGCAAGACCCCCTGGCAGCACGGAAGTTAAAGTGATGAACAAGCCCTCCGATGGAAGTGTTAGAAATGTCGCTGTCGGAGTGGGTGTGTTTACCAATGCTCCTGAGGCGCCCCTTGCCGGGTTAATTGTTGAGGCATCAGACCGGTATATTTTTACTAACACAACCAGAGCTTTTACTGTAAAGGGATATGATAAGTATAATAACCCCATAAAGGTTGACCCTTCCCTGGTCAAGTGGAGCGTTTCTGGCGTAAAGGGCGAATTTAACGGTAACATATTCAAGCCCACTACCTTCGGAGAGGGCAAGGTTACTGCAAAAATTGGCAATGTGTCCGGATCGATGAATATAAGTGTTCTGTCCAGACCAGCCGCCCTTGAGCTTAGCGAAAGCAGCATTAAGCTTACAGTAGGAAAGTCGAAATCCCTCTCAATAAAGGGGATTAATCCAAGAGGATACGTTGCATCAATAGAGCCCTCCGATTTGGAATGGACGATCAGTAAAAAAATAGGAACAATCGAAGACGGGGTCTTTACAGCAACGGCTAAGGGATTAGCTTACATTGGTGCTTCCTTTGGCGATGTGCACGCTTACTGTCCGGTCAATGTATCTACGACCGTGTCAGCAATAACAGACGACTTCGAAAAGAGTAATGCCACCTTCCAATCATATCCCGAAGCGGTTCAGGGTACATACAAAATCTCGAGCAAGCAGAAGTTTTCAGGCAAGTATTCCGGTGAGCTCTATTACGATTTTACTACGAATATTGATGCTACCCGGGCTGCATATATGGTGCTCAATGACGGAGGAGTTGTGCTGGATAAGGACATCACCAGAGTTGGGCTTCAGGTGTACAATGATCATGAAAACCCCGGATGGCTCCGTGCAGAAATATTCGATTCAGACGGCAAGCAGCAGGTTGTCGATTTGAGTAAAACAATGGACTGGACTGGATGGAAATATCTAGAGGCATCTGTGGAAAGCATTAAAAAGCCCGCCAAACTGACGCGCATTTATCAGGTTCTGGTCAATCCCGTGGGCGGCGAGCAATTGTCGGATGCAGGCTATCTCTACTTTGACGACCTGACCTTGACCGGCAACGGGTATTCTTCGGAAAACTTAAATATCCCTGAAAATACGCCCTTTGTAGATGATTCAAATACTGAGGTTAGAATCAGTAAGGTCACAGCAGACACCTTCCGCTTTGGCGTAGTGGGTCAGTCCCGCGAGCCTGAAAATGAAGTAGAAACCAATCTGGCAAGCCTGTACGGAGATAAGGTGACAAGGTGGCTGGAGCTTGGTGGCGTTGTAGGTAGTGGTTCCCATGAATCAATATCAAGCCTGATTAGTAAAACACCTGTTGTAGCGACTCACACTGTCGATCTGGAGAGCACAAAAGCACTGGATTATAAGTACTCTGTCACAGATTTCAAAAATAGCAGATTTATTAAGCTGGATACCCGGAAAAACGGCTTAAGACTCAGTGATCCGGCACAATGGCAGCAATTACTCAATGACCTGGACTCATTCAAGGGGCAAAACCTCTTCCTTTTTATGGAGAGTTCCCCGGAAACCTTCACAGACAAGCTGGAACTGGCCTTATTCAAGAAGACGATTTCGGACTATCGTTTAAATACACTTCGTAACGTATGGGTGTTCTATAAAGGGGATAAGAACCGGAGCTATATGGAAAACGGGGTAAAGTACCTTGAAACTGCCGGCTATGAGGTTGACGGGCTGGAGCCGGGCAAGACGGCTGCTGCTCAATATGTTCTTGTGGTAGTCAAAGGCAATGTAGTGACCTACGTATACAAGCCGATAGACTCTTGAAAAATTAGAAAATGGACATTAGGGATAGGGACACAGGGGGACGTTTCTCTTGTGTCATCCACCTGCAGGCACAGGGTGACGACACAAGAGAAATGTCCCCCTGTGTCCCCTATTTTTTATCAGCATACAGAATCTTGTTCCTGTAAAACAACTCCATTAATGTCTCTATATCTGAAGGCGTCAGGTAGTCTTCTGCTGTCTTTGTAAGTTCGTCGAGCTCCTCGCATGTGATTCCGTCCTGAGAAATTTCCACCATTTTGCTAAATTCATCCGGATCTATTTTTGAGAAAATAGAAATAGCTGCCAGCTTGTCTGCCATGCTTAAGTGTTCTACCAAAGAAATGTCTTCCGGCAGAATAGCGTACTGTGAAAATGCTTCATCTTCATCCTTTGTGTTCTCCCGTGCTTCCACCCATTCTTCATCTTCGAGCGCAGCACTGGGCTGGGGAAGTGTAACCATTTCCAACGGATCCGATGGCTCATATTGATCATTTTGCATGAATCGGCTCAGTAGTCCGGAAAACCTGGGCAGCTTTAGTCCGGGCAGCTCCATAATCCGGATGTCAAAGAAACCATCCATCACAGCTGTATTAATTATAAACATTACTGCAAAAACAACTACCAACAGTACTAGAACACTAAACCATTTTCTCATAATAATACCTGCATATCTATTTACAGGTATTATTGGCTTACGACACACGAAATTATTCGCATTTTCCTGCTTTATTGTTATATTGAAGAAGTTAATATTTCATTTACAGATTTGTTACAAAAACGTAATATATTTTAGCTGGAAAACATGCTACAATATAGTTGCCACAGCCAATAATACTAATTTTTCATTTTTGTTCCTCC
>CAYOKA010000105.1:0-7800 GCA_964404395.1 uncultured Oscillospiraceae bacterium
CCTGTTTCCATTTCAACATCAAGGGAAACAGCACCAAGTCCGGGAACAATATCTGATGAATGCTTAATATTATTCGCCATCTGTATATCACGAATATTTTTCAGAAGCTGATTCGAGTTTAGCACCAATTTAGCGTTACGATAGCCTGACTCCTGTACTTCATCAAGCTCATCATATCGGATTTGTCCATAATACTGTCCCTTTGCAACTCTCTTTCCAACATCATGACGATACTTATTCAATCCATTGTAAGGCTGTCCTGCAAATACCTTCACTACACTATCAACGGCTTCTGTCTGAAAAGGCTGTATTTTAAATTTAAATTTCATCTACAGTATCCTCCTTATCGTGCTTGGACTGTAGGTAGAAAACACTTGCTCGAAGTTGACCATAGCACTGTCACTAAAGAAACTGCTATCACGAAATACGGTGTAATAAGGATGCTTTTTAGCAATTTCTGTTATCAGCTCAGTATTCACCTTGTCAAAACAGGCAATGAGGTAATTGTCTTCTACATAGAAGGTCTTGCCCTCTTTCTTTATTTTTGCAGAAAGCGGAATATCAAATTCCAGCATAACTTGGAATAGTAAATCTTCTTCTGTGCGGTCTGGCTTAATATTGTCTATGAAGCCATCGATATTATAGTTCATCTTCTCATATTCTTCAGGAGTGTAGTACACATCCTTCATATTACTGCTGTCGAGTTTGAGAACGCGAAAGCCTATGTCTAGATTCTCAATACCTTCCTTGCCTTTGTTGTCTTCAATTATTCTTTTACCGGCACGACGGATACGCTCTTTACCAATTTCGCAGATGTTTTTAAAGCCCGCCTTTCCTGCCTCGCTATTTTCGTTAGTTTCCTCAGGTATTTGAACCATAATAAATTTACGTTTGCCCCCGTCCTCAGCGTTCAATTGCATTACCGCATGGGCGGTTGTAGCAGAGCCAGAGAAAAAATCGAGTATAAGACTATCTGAATTTGCGTAAAGCTCCAATGTACGCTTAACAAGTTTAACTGGCTTAGGGTAATCGAAATAGTCTTTGTAATCAAAAAGCTTCTTCAAATTCTGTGCTGCTTCTTGTGAATGTTCTACTTCTGCATACTTCCAAATCGTCATTGGGGTTATCCCTTGCTTTACCTCAGTTAAGAACTTCTTGACACGTGGGGTGTTATCGCCATTCTCGCCAAACCATATACGATTATCTTTTATCATTTCAGCATATTTGGACTTTGTATAAAGCCAACATCTACCACTTGTGGGCTTGATTTTACGCCCACTCGGCAAGGTAATTTCATAGCATTTTTCAGTTATTACAGGTCCTACCGTCATGTCAGACGAAGTCCAAACCCCTCTCGGATCATTGTCAAGATTCTTGTAACTTTTATCAGTTGCTTCCCCACGAGGTAGCCCGTTACATATAAGCATCCCAAGATTCTTTGCATAACAAAGGATATAATCATGGCTTTCAGAAAAATGTTTTTTCAAATTTACAGGTGCAAAAGCTCTTTCCCAAATTATTTGCGCAACGAAATTTGTATTGCTAAATATTTCATCACATATTTTACGAAGATTATGCACTTCATTGTCGTCAATACTAATAAAAATCACTCCATCTTCCGCGAGTAAATCCCTAGCTACACACAGACGAGGATAGATCATATTTAACCAATCCGTATGAAATCTACCATTGCTATCTAAATTAGGTGTAAGGCGGTTTCCCTGATCGTCGTACTGTCCATCACGGCTCAGAAATTCACCTGTTTCCTGAGCAAAATCATCTTCAAATATAAAATCTTTTCCTGTATTATAAGGTGGATCTATGTAAATCATTTTTACGCGGTTCAAATAAGTCTCCCGGAGTAATCTCAGCACATCAAGGTTGTCGCCCTCTATGTAAAGATTTTCTGTGGTATCAAAGTCCACGCTCTCCTCACGGCAAGGACGCAGTGCAGCCGCGATAGGCGCATTGGCTAGAAGCATCGACTTCTTTTTGTCCGGCCATGTAAACTGGTAACGTTCCTCTTTACCACTAACCACATGATTATTAATCTCCTGTGCCAATACATCAACATCAATAGCACGTACAACAGATCCATTCTCGTTTACAGATTCTGTAACTGCATTGGGAAACAACACTGCAAGGGCAGCAAAGTTATCGTCAGCAAGATTTGAGGTTTGCATTTTTAGCCTATCCATTTAAGATTTCCTCCAGTTCAGTCCTTAATTTTTTTATTTCATTTACAAGGTTCCACTTGTGGCGCGGCTGTTTCTCTGCCTTCGCCTTATTTTCGAGTTCTGCAATCTGCTTCGTCAATTTTTCCTTAAGCTCGTTATTTATTATACCTTCATTGAGGTCTTTTCCGCTAGATATATCTATACCGGCTATTTCAGCTATAATATTGTCCCATGCGGAACTAAGATCAAGTCCATGTAAGTTAAGCTTCCACTTATCTAAATGCTTGCTTTCTGACATAAGAACCCTATCTGCACGATATACAGCAAGCCTCATCGTTTCCTCATATCTTAAGGCAAACAGCATGTGTTGGTCAATAAGCTTTGACAAAAGTGCAATATTCTTTTTATCGCATTCGTAAGATTTCAGTATCAAAAGTATAATATATATGGCAGAAAAATCATCACTAGCTGCTATGCTCACTGTCTGAGGCGAAATTTCGGCTATTATGACCATTCGGCTGATTTGATCATCGAACAACTTACGGTCAGCCGACTTTAGTTTGAACTTATCAAACACAGCCTTCTTTGGAAGAGGTTTATTAATCTCGGTAGATTTAGGTAGACCAAACAATTACCCCACCTCACTTCACTTCACAACCAGAAAACATACCAATTCAAAATCGTCCAATCCATCGATCTTATTATCGGCAAATGACATTTGCTTGCCTGAAAGAAAACTGTCAATAGAATCGTTCTCATTTATATCAACTATTGAGTTTACCGCAAAATTTAGAAGTTCCGAGTAGTGTTGCATATTCTTCCCATCCCTTGTCTCAGTATTAAACTCTATACAGAGATCACAATTAGGCTCTGATTCTCCTTTGCATAGCTTGCGAAAAACATCTAGCAGCTTCTTCGGTTGCAAGTGATCAATATGAATAACAGAGTTTTCTCCCGCATATACCATATAAAATGGGTGTAATTGGTTCTTGTCCTGTGGGTTTATATTTGCATTTCGATTTTTCAATACAAATATCGTGCCATCTGGTGTATCTTCATTCCCTTTTACGACAGCATGAAGACCAAAAGGAACTTTATCTAAATCGCCATGGCTTTTGACATATTCGAGCAAATCTAGCCTAAACTCATTCAGTCCTAAATCCATAATAGACACACCACTTTGCATATCTTCAATATCCACGACTTCATTTTGCAAACGTTCAAGCTGTGCTTTGCGATATTCAAGATCTCCCTGCTCCTCCGGATCAATGGGGTTATCATCACCAGTGGAAGTCATAACTGATGCCTTCATACGAGTTTCCACTCTCCCCTTAAGTTCAAGGTACTTGTCTAATCCAATGTTAGGCCAGAAGTTTACCAGCTGAATTGATTCATTTCGGCTGCCAATACGGTCAACTCGGCCAAATCGTTGAATAATGCGTACTGGGTTCCAATGTATATCATAGTTTATACAGTAATCGCAATCCTGTAAATTCTGACCTTCAGATATGCAGTCTGTTGCAATAAGAATATCGATTTCATTATTGTCATTGGGCATTAGTAAAGCCTTGTCTTTTGACACCGGTGAAAAGAGTGTAAGTATAGTATTCATATCAGTGTGTGGCAGTTTTATAGTAGTTTTACCATCAGTAGTTCCTGTTATCATAGCCACATTTAGCCTTAGATTTTCCTTAATGAATGGTGCTACATGTGCATAAAGATAATCTACTGTATCAGAGAATGCAGAAAAGATAAGTACTTTCTTATTACACTCATTAAATGGGTTATGAACCTTATCTGATATCAGCTTAAGGAGCGTCTGCAGCTTTGTATCATGTTTTGGCGTAATGTCCTGTATCATTGATGAAAGCAGCTCCAGAATCTCAGAA
The DNA here is from genome assembly GCA_964404395.1 of uncultured Oscillospiraceae bacterium. Classification (GTDB taxonomy): domain Bacteria; phylum Bacillota; class Clostridia; order Acetivibrionales; family DTU013; genus JAAYBT01. Next base: position 4,067 of record CAYOKA010000105.1, read on the forward strand.
TCCTCAAATAATCTTTCACGCCATGAAATATAATCCATGTCGGCAAGGTTAATGTCCATTTTCTTGCCATTAGTCTCAAAGAAATCAGTATTTCTGTCATCGCCATCGAAATCACTTTCATAAATATCCTGTGTATTTATTATTTTACTACTTCCACTTTCATAAGCGTCAATTGTAGCTATCGTCTCATCAATCAAACTCTTTACTCTGTCAATTGTGATTCCGAAGGAGTAAACTGAACTCTCAAGTCGCTTTAGAAGATTTATACACATTAATCGGCGGATACCACTTTCACGACCTGCACGATCAATGTTCACGCTCGGGTCAATATACGCCGCTCTTCTACTATCTAGCAAAAACTCAGTGGGCACATATACCGATAGATTGAGTTTCATCAAAAGATCATAGATTTCATCATAGTCGATGGCTGTAGGTAAGTCTGTTAACTTTGGGCGCAAGGCTAGTGGTTTAAGCCTATCGGGGAATTTTCCTATAGCTGATATGTCGTAGTATTTTTCTATGTGTTTGCGCGAACGAGCTATTGTAACACTGTCAAGCACAGTAAAAAAATCAAACTCCAAAGAACGCAGAAGATTTTCTGTCGTTCGTTCCTCAGGTTCTAGTTTACTCCATTTATTAAATGCAGTCTGGGCGTTGCGGAATATAACATCAATCGGCTTTGAGGTTTCCAATTTATCGTTAATCAGCCTCGGATTACCCTCATAAGCAAGCTCCAGCTGATGCCTTAGATCGGAAAAGCCGTTGTTCACCGGAGTTGCAGAAAGCATAAGCACTTTTGTCTTAATGCCTTCACGTATAACCTTATTTAACAGAGTAAGGTAGCGGTTCTCTCGTTTTGTGTCCCCACGACCTGAATAATCGCCGCCATTTCGGAAATTATGGCTTTCATCAATGACAACGAGATCATAATTACTCCAGTTAAGTTTCGCTAAATTGATACTTCCGGAATAACCCCGCTCACGTGACAAATCAGTATGATACAGAACATCATATCTTAATCGGTCTTCAGCTATGGGATTATTGAGATAATTTTCTTTGAACGTTAGCCAGTTGTCACCAAGTTTTTTAGGACACAGCACAAGCACATTGCGATTGCGAAGTTCATAATATTTGATAATCGCAAGAGCAGTGAAGGTTTTACCTAAACCAACGCTGTCTGCTAGTATACAGCCATTGAATTTTTCGAGTTTATTAATAATTGCAAGAACAGCATCCCTCTGAAAGTCATACAACATTCCCCAAATCTTTGTTTTCTTAAACCCTGTGGCTTCGTTAGGTAAAACATCCTCGCTGATGTCAGACAAAAATTCATTAAAAATGTTGTAAATAGCTATGTAGTATATAAACTCAGGGGAATTCTCGTTATAGGCTGCAGTTATGCCTTCGATTACTTGATCTGTCACATCTTGAAGTAGATTTTTGTCATTCCATATTTGATCGAACATCTTAACATACTCGTCCGCTAGAGGGGCTTCTATTCGAGTGATAAGGTTCATTATATTATTTCCACGCTCACAGCCTAAATCAGAGGTGGTAAATGAGTTTATTGGCGAATATGCTATTGATTCAGAAGGCTTAACAACGCTTATAAAATTCCCTATTGCTCCACTAGTCATATTGGAGCGGAAACAAACCTTCTTCCGAATCCATTCGGCACACTCACGAGCAATTGCTTTCTGATTGAGTTCATTACGAAGTTTTACTTCAAATTCTGTACCATATAGGGAACGTTCTCGTTTAAGCTGCGGAATATAAAACTCTCTCTTTTGCCTGGGTGCCTTTTCTTGCAGAAATGTTGGTGATGTAAAAACAAAGCGCAATTCGTCAATACCGTTCAGTTGTTTTTTTAGTGCTTCGTAAGCATACATAGAAAAACAAGCAGCAGTAATGGACAGTTTACCACCCTTCGATATTGCTTCTGCCAAATCATCCTTTACAGTTTTGTTCACGTTATCAAAAAGTTGCATATGTCCCCCACTCGCAATATTTTGAAATTTATTTAATTTCTACTCTCTTACCACTATCCACCTATATGTACGTTTTTTCACTTTATAAATACAATTTGCCTATACTTTGACGCCAAAATATCTTCAAGTCCCGCAGTGCCTTTTTGAGGAAATTCTGATAAAGCTAAATTCAAATCATCGTCAGTAATTGGTATTATCAACCCTCTGTCATCCTCATAAGTATCGGAACATCGTTTAATAAAAGCATCGTTTTCATCCAATGACCTACATGTGAGGATTCCAACCCGGCCTCTGCGATTGCTGAATCTACCGCTAAGTTGATCTAACTCTGGATTTGCTACTTCACCTGTATAGTTCTTGCATTCTACAAAAATAAACGGGCAAGGTAGCATAGGATTTCTATTAGGTAGTGTAAAGAAAAATCCACCCTCTGCAGAATTGTTAAAGGTAATGTCAATGCGTTTTCTTCCACTGTGAATTTCCACTTCTTTTTTTGGTGAAGACAGATTCGGATAAAAAAGTAATTCCAGCATGCCAATAATCAAATTGTGGTACTTAGGAGCGCTTGCAGTTCCAGTAGGAGTAGATGATAATTTATTTTTGAGATGTTTACAAATTGCATCTGCGTTGAGGTCGTCAAATACCGAACCTTCTACGGAGGTTATCTTCTTAGAAGTTTGCCGTTTGAAATCAGCAAAAACCTCTGGATGCTGTTCGGTAAACCTTGCAAGATATTCTTTATCAATCGCACCTTCATGTTCCCCAATGCTCTTTTTGGTTACATACTCTTGACCATTCTTGTATTTCTTCACTAATGCAGTTTGCAACCTAAGATTTTCATTTTGCAGATAATTTAAAACAAAATGCTGTCGATATTCTGTTGGAGTATATTTGTCAGAAAATGAAACAATTCTTTTGGGTACAAGTAGTATCGGTCTCCCATCTATCACAAGTCTTTGAGCAAACTGATTATCCCAAGACTTTGTTGTTGAATCCCAGTACATGCCAGACGGTACATTACTGATTAGCGGAATTCCATGTAAATCGCACTGTTCTATTGTATATTCAATTAAGTGGTTCTTGATTATATTTGCCGTCATATCAGATACTTTATCTTTGTCTACGTTCGGGACAAATATCCTAAAATCCTCGATATCTTCCATAACACCAGATTGAATTGCACGACTTTGCAGGAGTTCTTTGAAAATTGCAACTGTATCTTCTGGTCCCATTCCCCGACCACGTGGTTTACCATGTGACATACCTAAGCAAATATCATTTGTTTCCCCCAAGTGAGAAAAAAGTTCTTCTGCCTGTCTGATACGATTTCCTCGTAAAAGTGCTAGCAAGAACTCGAAGTACGAGCGTATCGTACTATTGGCATTTATAGCAAAAGGAAATTCGCATTTTGAAATATAATACGGATCAAGAAACAAAGGTGTATCGATATTAGGCTTAATATCAACAAAATCAAGTTCATATTGAGATTTACCCAAATTAAAAATCATACTAATTTTCACCAAATACACCTGCCTAAATAAATCTTTCCTACTAATAACTACTTTGATGCCTGTATCCAAAATAGTAAATCTAGGTTTTTGCAAAACAATATTTTACATAAAGAATTGGACTCCACATCAATTATCTACTTTATTATAACACGTTTCGCCAAAATATTACCATAAATAATAAAAAACGACTAATTCTTAAATTCATATGTAGTTTGCGCAAATATATGTATCAATT
>CAYOKA010000106.1:0-7788 GCA_964404395.1 uncultured Oscillospiraceae bacterium
GTAATTAGCGAGGGGAGGAAGCGTTTTGGGAAGGTTAAGCATTATTATAGCAGATTGTGATGCAGACTATTTGAAAAGCTTAGAAAGGTTTCTGATTGCAAACTATCCTCAGAGATTTGAAATATTTACTTTTTCATCGCGCAGTAAGCTTTCTGATTATTTGAACAGTGTCGGCAGTATTGACATATTGGTTTTGGGTCAACAGATATATCAAAAGGATTTGAAGATAGAAAAAGCTATGCTTACATTACTTCTCTCGGAGAATTGGGCGGGAGAATGCTCAAGGCAGACTTGCTCTGATTCAGCTTTGAGTCAGATAGATGAGGCGAATTTTGTTTCAAAAAAGCCGGAGCTTATTGATAAATATCAACATATGGATAGGTTTGTTTCTGAGATATTAAGGCTTTATGCGGCTAATAGCAATAATGGCTACAGGATTACTGCTACGAAGGGAAATACTCGGATTGTAAGCGTCCTTTCACCCTCGGGAGGCTTGGGGAAAAGCAGCATTGCCGCAGGCTGTAGTGTTTTGTGTGCAGGTAGGGGGATCAGTTCCTTTTATTTGAATATGGAGAATATACCGTCCACGAATCTGTTTTTTTATGGTGATTCCACCCAAAGCTTTTCCAATGTAGTTTTTCACCTAAAGGGGGAGCAGACCAATCTGAGCTTGAGGCTGGAGGGGGCAAAATCAATAGATATCGGTTCACGGGTTCATTATTTCAAACCGCCTGAAAATATTCAGGAGTTAAATGAATTGACACAGCAGGATGCTGTGCGGCTGTTGGAAGAGTTCAAAAATAGCGGGGTTTATAATGTTGTTTTCGTTGACACGTCTTCCGGGTTCAGTCCTATAAACACCGCTATTATGAAGAATTCCGACATTATGCTGCTTGTTATGAGCCCTGATAGATGCTCTGAATTTAAGCTAAAGGAATTCATGGCGGGATTGGCTTTGTTGGGAGGTAAGGGCGAAGCAAAGCTTACCGGCAAAATCATACCTGTATTTAACCGCATTGCGGAAAAAGCCGAGGAATATAAGCCTTTTTTGGAAAGAGTGGCTATGGGGAAATATCAAGGATTTTTGGATATTTGGGAGCCGCCTATGGAGATTAGCGACTACTCTTGTCCGGGATACAGCGATAGGAGCTCTGATTTAATTGAGAATGGGGGTTTTCTTTCAGAGCTGAGTAGAATAACAGATTACATTTTGGGCCGTACAACAGATGGAGTGAATAACTGCTTCGGAGGTGAGTTTAGTGCATGAAGGTTGTCTGACATGCCTACCCGGCGGATTTCAAAATGCTGCAAATCTTGAAACAGAAGCAAAGGCCGGAGCTTTGGCTGAGGAAATAAGAGGGGAGATTGCAGCAGACCTGGACCGCACTAAGGATATCTCGGATGAACAGGTTATGGAGCTGGTTACAGATGCCGTTTTTCGCAAATCCGCCAGGGAGTATATGAATATTGCCGAAAAGCGTGAGTTGGCTGATATTGTGTTTAACTCGATGAGGCGTCTGGGCGTTCTACAGCCAATCATTGATGACAAAGGCATTACAGAGATTATGATCAATGGGCCTGACAAGCTTTTCATTGAACGGGATGGTCGAGTTTCTAGAATTGATGCCGGCTTTGAATGTATTGAGAAGCTTGAGGATGTGATTCAGGCTATCGTTTCCAGAACTAACAGGACTGTCAATGAAGCCTCGCCTATTGTGGATATTTCGTTGCCGGACGGCTCAAGAGTGAATGTTGTCCTAAAGCCTATTGCGCTAAACGGACCTATTATGACGATTAGAAAGTTTCCGGACAAGCCGATGACGATGGAAAAGCTTGTGGAGCTGGGATCGCTGAGCAGCGAAGCGGCAAATGATTTGAGCTGCCTGGTAAGGGCTAAATACAATATTTTTATTTGTGGAGGAACGGGTTCAGGCAAGACCACCTTTTTAAACGCGCTTTCCGGGGAAATCCCCGCAGATGAAAGGCTTATTACTATAGAGGATTCTGCTGAGCTGCAGATTGCCGGTGCACAGAACATTGTCAGGCTTGAGACTCGCAATGCAAACAGCGAAGGCAGGGGTAGAATTACTATAAGAGAGCTGATAAAAACCTCCTTGAGAATGCGGCCGGAAAGAATAATCGTCGGGGAGGTAAGAGGGGAAGAGGCGCTGGATATGCTTCAGGCAATGAACACAGGTCATGACGGATCCCTATCCACAGGCCATGCCAACTCCCCTGCAGATATGATGAAGAGGCTTGAAACAATGGTGCTTTCGGCGGCTCCGTTGCCACTGGAGGCGATTAGGCAGCAGATTGCCTCGGCAATAGATATTGTCATACATCTTGCCAGGCTGCGGGATAAGACAAGAAGGGTGCTCGAGATAAGTGAATTATCCGGTTATAGTAGCGGGCAAATCCAGTTGAATCCGTTGTATCGTTTTGAGGCGGCGGCGGACAAAAGCGGAAATAGCAGTGGCGGTGCCGTCAGTCGAAGGGGTGGACACAAGGACAGGAATCGTGTAGAAGGATGTCTTGTATGGACAGGGAACAGACTTACAAACACAGTCAAGCTAAGAATGGCGGGAATATCCTGTAGATTGTGCGGTGATAATAATGACTGATTTTGATTCCTATACAATGAGCCTGAAGGAGAAAATACTTTATACTACAATAGCGTCAGTTGTGATTTTCGGAATTGCTTATATTTTTTACAGAAGCGTTTTGCTTTCCTGCCTGCTTGTACCGCTGGCGCTATTTTACCCGGGAATAAAGACCAAAGATATCATTAAGAGGCGTAAGAAGGAGCTCAATATTCAATTTAAGGACATGCTCTACTCTCTTTCCTCTTCGCTGTCGGCGGGAAGGACGGTTGAATCCGGATTCAGAGAGGCTTTAAAGGATTTATCGGTTTTGTACCCTGAGCCATCCACTTTTATCCTTATAGAGGTTCGCAGGATTCTCAGCATGCTTGAAACCAATGAAACCCTGGAGCATGCTCTGTCGGATTTTGCAAGCCGTGCAAAGCTGGAGGATGTGGATAATTTCGTAGATGTATTTAATATCAGCAAGAGATCAGGCGGTAATATATCCGAAGTTATAAAAAACACATCTGCAATCATAAGCGACAGAATCGAAGTGGGGCAGGAGGTGGATACAATGCTGGCAGAGCGCAGGTTCGAGCAAAAGGTATTAAATGTTGTTCCTATTTTTTTGATACTGGTGCTTTCGGCCAGCGCACCGGATTATTTGAGCCCGGTTTTCAATACAGCAGTCGGTAGGCTTACCATGACGGCATCCCTTGTTTTACTGGCAGCTGCCTGGTTTATTTCGGGGAAGCTAAACGATATCAGGCTGTAAAGGGCAAAGGCGGCTTAAAAGGATTGTGTAAATAATGATTAGGTGAGGTTTTAGGATGGTTCCTGTATTTATTACATATTCAATAATTTTAGTCATACTTTATCTGCTTCCAGGCCGGAACTATGCAGATACTGTGGGACAATTGGATAAGAAACTGTTTCCTGCCAGAGCTGCTCTGCCGACAGGTCTGTATTTAATCGACACCTTTAAATACAGCTTTAATACCGGCTATGACCGCCGTATTTTTACTGCGTTGGTAGAACTGCATGGGAATAAGCGGGCAGGACTGATGCTAAAGGTCCATTTGGGGAATAAGATATCTCTTATGCTTTTATCTGTACTGTTTGCATTATTTGTCGGGTTGTTTTCCGCACCGGATGCAGGATATATTGTATTCGTATTAGCTTTGCCCGTTGGTATAGCTGTATTCACCGATAGAGACCTATTTGAGAGAATTAAGAAAAGGAGATTGGCAATACAGCTTGAGTTCCCTGATTTCGTCAACAAGCTGACACTTTTGATTAATGCAGGGATGACCGTCTCAAGGGCATGGGAGAAAATAGCGTGGGACAGTAACCTGCAGACCCCGCTGTATCTGGAGCTGAGATCGGCTATTCAGGATGTTAGATCCGGTATTCCCGAGCATAAGTCATATGAGGAATTTGCCAAGAGGTGTCGGGTGCCTGTTATTACTCGGTTTATTTCTGTTATTTTGCAGAATATCCGGAAGGGAAATGCAGAGCTTGTGCCTATTTTGAGGGTATACGCGAATGAATGCTGGGAGCTCAGGAAGAGTACTGCAAAAAGGCTTGGAGAGGAGGCCTCGACAAAATTGCTCTTGCCGATGATGCTCATGTTCATAGCAATTTTATTGATAGTCGGAATGCCTGCGGTTTTGTCATTGGGGCATTTTGCGATGTAGCATGTTTTGAGTTCCGCGGCACAATATATTGCGGGTATGTATAAAAGTCTGTCACTATATATTGTGCAGCTGAATTAAATTAAGGTTACATCGCAAAAGCCTTCACTGAGAAATATTTAGGGAAGGGGGAGTGAAATGAGTGATCTGATTAAAAGGTTTATTAAAGAGGATGATGGGCTTGGCACGGTGGAAATTGTCATTATAATTGCGGTTCTTGTGGGTATCGCTTTAATTTTCAGGGATGCCATCATTACATTTGTTACGGATATTATGAAAAGCGTCTTTGATAATGACACCATTATCAGTGATGTGAACAGCGACAATATAAGAAGCGGGAACAGAGTGAATTAGCCGGATCCACATAGGCTAGAGAAATTTTCACATAATCCGGAGATAATCTGCAGCGTTAGGCTAAGGATGTACCTGTCTGCATGCAGCCGTTTTTATGCGACTGCAGCGCAAATCCGGTCATAGAAGGGAAGTAAGTCTATGGTAAATATAGAAGAACAGAATAATAAGCTCAAATTTTCCTATGAAAGCGATGCGGTTGCCAGCTTTCTTGTCATTCAGTATGATGCTGCAGTGATTGATCATCAGTTGCGGATGCTGGAAAATAATTGCGTCAAATATGTGCTTTCTCCTGAAATGGTAATGAAAGAAGGCCTAGCCTGCTTTTACTACAATATTACTTCAAAGATCTCATTATCATTTTTACTTAAGAGGCAAAAGCTCAGCAAAGAAGAATTTCTGCGGCTGCTTCTTAATATAACGTCATCTGTGAGCGATTCGACAGGATACCTCCTTAATCCTGAAAGTTTTATATTCAATACTGAATACATATACATTAATCCCGAGACCTTAGAGCCATCATTAGTATACCTTCCTGTGAAGAGTGGTCACATTGAGTGTGGCACGCTACAGGGCTTTATATCGGAATTGCTGATGATGCATATACAAGCTGAGGGCTTTGACAAGGGCAATTTTGTACAGCGGATATTGTCTGTGGCCAGGAGCGACGTGTTTAGCCTGAAAGCTTGTGCAGAGGTGATGAGAGAGCTTATGTACAAGTCTGAGCAAAGCAAAGGGTTAACACAGTATGAAGAGCATGTTAATAAGGGAGGCGGCTATAAAGAACCGAAAAAAGTTGAAAGCATTACAGCGAATAATTACATAAAAGTAAAAAAAGAGGAGAAAGAGAAGGAAAAGCAGAAGAGGATTGAGAAGAATGGAAGCAAAAGCATGGGTGCTAATGTTAACACATATTTAATCACGGTTTTTGTGATTGCGCTGCAATTTGCTATGGGCAGTATTATATATGTGTCCAGGGGATTTCTAGAAAAGATTGGAGAAAATCAGACTGTTACCTATGCTGCGGTTTTGATGATAGTACTTGCGGTTGATGCTCTTATATTCAAGAGGATATATGATGCAAAGCTGATATTCGTAAAGCAGATAAGGCCGAAGCCTGAAATTGAGGTGCAGATTCAAAAATCAAGGGCAGATGCTAACGAGGCAAGTGTGATTGATGGCAGGGGCTATTGGAGTGTTGCCGAGAGGAGCAAGGCTCTAGGGGGCAGTGCCATAGGAGAGCATAGGGCTGGCAGGAGTGGTGGCGATACGGGCATAAGGCGTCCAGCTGTGGGTGGCGGAAGCGGGAGCTTGGCGGGGAATAGGATTGCGGCTGTGGGTGGCGGAAGCGAAAGTATAAGTATAAGGGATGACAGGGCTGTAGCCATTGGTGGTGGAAGCGAAAGTATAAGTATAAGGGATGACAGGGCTGTAGCCATTGGTGGTGGAAGCGGGAGCAGAGAAATAGCCTGCAAGACTGTGTTGCTTGGGAAGGATGCGAAGGGTACCCGGGTGCTGAGAAGCACAGGGAAACATGGCAGCGATGAAGACATTATGCTGGATAAGGAGGACTTAGTAATAGGCAGGCTTGAAGGACACGTTGACCATGTAATAAGTAACAATGCTGTCGGAAAGCTGCATGCACAGGTTACTATAAGAAATGGAAGCTGCTTTGTGAAGGACTTGAATTCAATGAATGGGACCTTTATCAATAATACCCGGTTAGCAAGCAATAAGGAGTATGAACTAAAAGACAGTGATAGATTACGGCTCGCAAACTGTGAGTTTGTAATGGTACATGGATAGCCTTATTTGGTTATCCGGCTAAAAGAAAAGAACTTGGAGGGGAGTTTGAAATGATTGGTAAAAAAGCAATGTGGTGTGAGAAAGCAGGAGTTAAAAAGTGCCTTGAGATAGTCCTGATTATCATGATTATTTCACTGGCAATGCTTTGGGCGCCGACAAAGGTTTTGGGGCTTTCAGAGGTTGCTCCGGCTGCAGCGGCTACTCCGGCACCTGTTGAGGATACACCCTACACCGAGGATGCCGGAATGAGTGAAACGGCCTATCGCGTGAAACCTTTGCAAGACAGGCTGGCACAGATGTCTGTTGAAACTGTTGAAGGCTACGCCAACCGTTATGATGATATGAAAACACATTGGAGCCGGCAAGTGGTTGGAAAGCTGACCGGCCTTGATATTATAGCAGGGTACTATGGAGGGTTCTGGCCGGGTGAACCGGTTCAGGGAGAACAGTTTATCAAGATGGCTATCCTGGCCATGGGCCATAGAATAGAGCAGGGTACTGACTACTGGGCACAGCCTTATATTGATGCTGCCCTGAGCGAAGGCCTTATTGAAGAAGGTGAGATTCTCGATTATAAGAAGCCCTTGCTTAGGGAGCAAATGATTAGGATTATCGTCAGGACAGCGCTGAAGATTGACGAGAAGCCGGACAACCTCTACGACCCTTACATCATCGGGAAGGTTTCTGACTACGAGGAGATTTCAGACAATCTGAAGCAGTTTGTAATAGATGGGTATAAGTTGGGGCTGGTGCAGGGCTCGGGCGGCAGGTTCCACCCAAAGGATACACTAACCAGAGGCGAGGCGGCCACTGTCATCATCCGGATTCTGGATATGACCGAAAGGAAGCCTATGGCACCTGGAGAAGATGAAATGCTAAGCCTCTTGGATTCTCGAGGGAATCCAACCATAGTTTATCCGGGCAGCGTGAAGGAGCTGTTTACGGTGGCGAAGGCTACCGAGGCTGCAATACCGAAGGCCAAGGGCTTTGTTAACTTCTTCATTGGTGCTGATGGTAAATATATCGGGGCAAATATGTATAGGGATAAGGCTGCCTATGATCGCTCTATTTTTGGTAAAACAGCATCATTTGCAATTGCCTACAATGTCAGGGATACGACATATGCATATGACCTTGTTGTATGGGATGATGAATCATACGAAGAACTCTTCCCGGATTTTATTAGAGAAATCTTTAGAACTGTTTTTGAAGCTGATGCTCAGAAGGCCATCCAGTTACATGACCAATACATGGGCCAGCGATATACCAGAACCGACGGGCTGAACGATTACACGACCACAAGGTTGAATGACCGAAAAACTTCATTTATACGTCAGGATGACATTGGTTTTACC
>CAYOKA010000107.1:0-7689 GCA_964404395.1 uncultured Oscillospiraceae bacterium
GATGAGATCCTGGTGGTCAGCAACCACAAGTTCATAGATCATTTCTTATCATGGGAAGAAAAAAGAACAGGAACGAAAAAGATAAAAGTAATCGACGATGGTTCTACAAGTGAGGAGGATCGACTTGGAGCCATCGGAGATATTATTTATGTGCTGGACAGTGAAAAAGTACAGGAGGATGTGCTTATCATTGCCGGGGACAATTTCTTTACATATAAGCTAAAGGGCTTTTATAATTTTTATAAAGAGGTTCAGAGTGATTGCATAGCTGTTCATGAAATCGACAGCATCGAGAGCTTGCGCAGGATGGGCGTTGTGCAGCTGGATGGGGACGGCAGGGTCATAGATTTCGTCGAAAAGCCGGAGAACCCTGCATCCAACATTGCCGTATATGCTTCATATATTTATCGCAAAGATACCTTGCCATTGTTTTATACATACCTGCAGGAAGGAAATATGCCTGATGCACCAGGGTACTTTCCGGCTTGGCTTTATAAAAGGAAAAATATTTATGCCTATTCTTTTAAAGGTGAGTGCTATGATATCGGAACCCATGAGTCGTTAGCTGAGGTTCGCAGACGCTATGGGTTCGGCTCATAAGTCAAAATAGCTGCAGGCGTTATTGTAGCATATGTCTTGGACCATTTTACTCAACTGGTTCATGTCTCTGGGAGCCTCACCGTTTTCAACCCATTTACCCAACAGATTACACAGAATTCTTCTAAAATACTCGTGGCGGGTGTAGGAAAGGAAGCTTCTGGAATCAGTGAGCATACCGACGAAGTTGCTCACAAGCCCCAGGTTTGCCAGTGCGGTAAGCTGCTTCTCCATACCGTCCTTTTGATCGTTGAACCACCAGGCTGAGCCTAATTGTATTTTTCCCCGAACGGGTCCGCTTTGGAAGCAGCCTGCAATCGTTGCCAATATCTCATTTTTAGATGGGTTTATGCTATAGAGAATTGTCTTCGGGAGCTCATCGGTTTCATCCAGCTTATTCAGGAAGCGGCAGAGGTCGGAGGCGGTATTACAGTCTCCGATAGCATCAAAGCCGGTATCCGGACCCAACTCACGCATCATCCGTGTATTGTTGCTTCGCATGACATCCATATGGAGCTGCATGACCCATCCAAGCCGTGCATACTGCCTCCCCAGGAACAGGAGGATTTCTGTTTTATAAAGGCTTATCTCATACTCGCTCAGGGATTGGCCGGACATTGCTTTTGCAAAAGCATTGCCGGGGCTCCCTTCGCCGCTGCTCATTTCAATATCACTGTAGACGAAGGGATCGAGACCATGATCAGATATACGACAGCCTGTACTATGGAAAAAATCCAACCTATTCATAAGAGCACTTTTCACATCTTCAATTCCACGGATTTCAACATCTGAAGCTGCTGAAAGTCTTTTGATGTAGTCGACAAAGCCGGCTTTTTCGATGTTAAAGGCCTTATCCGGCCGGAAGGCAGGAAGCACCTTGACACCAAAGGATTTATCCCGGGCAAGGTCAAGATGGGATGAAAGGTCATCTACAGGATCGTCAGTGGTGCACAGAGCTTTGACATTGGAACGTTTTATAAGGCTTCTTGCCGTGAAGTCCTTTGTTTTCAATAGCTCATTGCATGAATCCCATATTTTTTCAGCTGATTCGGGGGTAAGTAGATCTTCAATACCGAAATAACGCCGCAATTCCAAGTGGGTCCACTGGAACAGGGGATTGCCGATAGATTGCGAAATCGTTTCCGCCCATTTGATGAACTTGTCTTTATCATCGGCATCTCCGGTTATGTAAGATTCGTCTATCCCATTAGCACGCATGGCACGCCATTTATAGTGATCCCCGCCGAGCCAGATTTCGGTGATATTCCTATACTGCTTGTCCCCGGCGATTTCAGCCGAATCCAGGTGACAGTGATAGTCCAGTATTGGCATTCCTTTGGCATATTTATGATAGAGTTCAATTGCTGTCCGGTTTTCAAGCAAAAAATTGTCATTTAAAAAATTGGGATTCTTCATGGCAATTTTACCTCCATGTAACGCCTATATAGCTATATTATTTTGTTCGCAACTTTATTATATATCAAAAAATGTTATATAATTTGCATTTATTGCTTGAATATATGCGGAAATTGCTGTCGGTTTCTTTTTCATTCTTTGCCAAAGATACGGGACAGCATGCGTTGAAGGAAAGGCTTCCGTTCGGGAGTCTTTTTATCCTGACTATGCGTGTTCCGGTTTTGAGCCCGTAAGCCCTGAGACTGAAGCCGCGAGTTATCTGTGCGGGATCTTTGTTGAAATCCGCCGATATTTCGGGAGCGCTGGGATGAGGCTCCAGCACGCTGCTGTGCGGTTCCGGAGCGTTGTGGCGCGGTTCTTGGACGTTGGGATGTGGATCCTGAACGTTGTGGTGTAGAGCCTGCCCGCTGCTGCGTAGTACCTGCCCGCTGCTGTGTGGCTCCCGCGCGTTGAGGTGCGCGCCTTGTGCTTGCAGGGGCTTGTTTCGTGCGATCATCTTTAGCACGGTCCTTATTGGGCATGGCATCCGAAGTTTTAGGCCGCGTACTGGTAGCTCCTGACTTTCGGGGTGCACTCGCTGCGCCGGCTTTGCCCGTTTTTTTCTTATTTGCCTGCGTCTGATGCCTATCCGGCCGGCCTGAGCGTTTATCACCGCGTTTGCCGCCTCGGACGGAGCTTTTAGCCTGATAGGACGCTCTTTCTCGTGTATTCGCTTTTATCCAGTCTTCAGCGCTAGCCTTAAGCTCATCATAATTAATATCCCCTGGCGGCTCCTCTTCGGTTATCATTGCTCCGATATGCTCTTCTATTTCATAAAGGCTCATAATGTCTTCCGTTGTTACCAGGGATATGGCGCGGCCTGAGTTCCCCGCTCTTCCCGTTCGCCCGATTCTATGGACATAACCGTCCCTCTCTACAGGGATATCATAGTTGATTACCAACGATAAATCGTCAATATCAATGCCCCGAGCGGCAACGTCTGTAGCTACCAGCATGTGGAATTTTTTCTGTTTGAACTGCTGCATGGTTCTCATGCGTTTGTTCTGGGGAATATCGCCGTGCAATGCCTGGGATGAATATCCCTTGCGCGTCAAAAAGTTTTGGACACGATCAACTGCAATCCGTGTATTGCAAAAAATCATACAGCTTTCAGGCTGCTCCATGAGAAGCAAGTGTTCCAAACGAGTATTCTTTTCCCTGCCGCTGACTCTGTAGTACAGCTGCTCAATAGCATCAACAGTCATGGTCTGTGATTCTATTTCAATTGTGACCGGATTTTTCATATGATTACTGCATATTCTCCGAATTTCAGCAGGTATGGTGGCTGAGAAAAGGAGGGTGATTCTATCTTTAGGCAGTGTTCTGATGATTTGAACCGCCTGATCATAAAAGCCCATATCCAGCATTCTATCTGCCTCATCCAGAACTAAAAAACGAATACTATTCGTTTTCAGCTTTCTTTGGCGAATGTGGTCGTACACCCGGCCGGGCGTGCCCGTTACTATGGAAACACCCTTCGCCAGTGCCTGAATTTCCGTATTCATACTGTGCTGTCCATATACCGCCGCCGTTTTGCGGTCAAGGTATTTTGACATTTGCTTAAGATCATTGTCCACCTGAACTGCAAGCTCTCGTGTGGGCTCCAGAATCAGAGCCTGAGGCTCCACCGTTCCCGGATCTGTCATTTGCAGTATTGGAATACCAAAGACAGCAGTTTTGCCGCTGCCGGTTTTCGACATAACAATTAGATCATCTTTCTTCAGAATATGGGGAATGGCTCTTTGCTGAACCTCGGTGGGAGCCTCAAAGCCCATATCACTTAACGCTTTTAAAATAGGGGGCGCAATGCCCAAGTCTTTAAAACTATCTAACATTGTCATCTTCTTTCATCTGTTATTTTTCGACACTGGAGCTTCCTGATTAAGCCATATTCAGGTCATCTTATGTCTAATATACCCATTATACCATGAAACTAAAAGGTTCGTAAAAACCCATAATATATTGGTATGTGTATTTTTGCAATAGGTTTCGATAAAGCGCTGATTATGTGACGCAATTGTGAGTAATGCAATTGACGGTGCTCTTGGATTGTGCTATTGTGATAAAGGAAAATGCCTGACTCTTCTAAATAGGAAATTTCTTTGGACTATATAAAATATAGGAGCGTAAACGTGAACAGAATCGGATTTGATAATGAAAAATACCTTCAGTTGCAGTCGCAAAAAATTATTGATCGGATTTCGCTTTTTGGTGGAAAGCTCTATTTAGAGTTTGGTGGAAAGCTCTTCGATGATTACCACGCCTCACGAGTTTTGCCCGGGTTTAAGCCCGACATCAAGGTAAAAATGCTTCTTGAGATGAAGGAGCAGGCGGAAATCGTCATAATTATTAATGCGGATGATATAGAAAAGAATAAGCGCCGAGGGGATCTCGGCATTACATATGATTTAGACGTCCTGCGTCTGATTGACGCTTTCAGGGGAATTGGTCTATATGTGGGAAGCGTTGTCATTACCCAATATAACTCGCAAGCCACAGCCGATGTGTTTCAGAAAAGGCTGGAGGCTTTGGAAATGAAGGTATACAAGCATTATCTCATTCCGGATTATCCTTCTAATATACCATTTATCGTAAGCGATGAGGGATATGGTAAGAACGACTATATTGAAACAACCCGCTCGCTGGTAATAGTCACTGCTCCCGGCCCTGGAAGCGGTAAAATGGCCACATGCCTCTCTCAGCTTTATCATGAGAATAAGCGCGGAAACAAGGCGGGATATGCGAAGTTTGAAACCTTTCCCATATGGAATCTCCCATTGAAGCATCCGGTCAATCTTGCATATGAGTCGGCTACAACGGATTTGAATGATGTTATCATGATTGATCACTTCCACCTTGAGACTTATGGCACAACTACGGTCAACTATAGTAGGGATATTGAGATTTTCCCTGTGTTGAAGGCCATTTTTGAGAAGATTTCGGGCGAATCGCCCTATAAAAGCCCTACGGACATGGGCGTAAATATGGCGGGTTTTTGTATCACTGATGATGAAGCTGTGCGCAAAGCATCGGAGCAGGAAATTATCCGCAGATATTACAATACCCGCTGTTCGCAAAGGCAGGGCATGGCTGACAAGGCGGAGGTTTACCGGTTGGAGCTTCTGATGAATCAATTGAACATATCTCCCAAGCATAGACCGGTTGTGGATGCTGCATTAGAGCGATCCAAAGCCACAGATGGTCCTGCCGTTGCTATTGAACTAAACGATGGGCGAATTGTTACGGGAAAAACTACACCACTACTGGGTGCCTCGGCTGCGCTGATTTTGAACGCGTTAAAGGTATTGGGTGGCATCCATCACGACATACATTTGATTTCACCAATTGTCATTGAACCTATTCAGGTTTTGAAGGTCAAGCATATGGGCAATCGCAATCCTCGTCTGCACACTGATGAGATTTTGATAGCTCTGTCCATTTGTGCTGCAACGAATCCTACCGCTGCGCTGGCAATGGAGCAGCTTTCGAAGCTGCGGGACTGCGAGGCTCACTCCACGGTAATACTGTCCCGGGTCGATGAAAATGTTTTTCACAAGCTCGGTGTCAACATCACCTGTGAGCCTCAATATCAGACTAAAAAACTATATCACAGATAGCTCCCCCAAGACAGGGGACGGTTCCCTGTCCCCCCTAACACGGCTTGATGTCGCCGCGTGTTTTCAGGTCAGACACGATTTTATCGAACATTTCCTTGTCGATTTTGTATTTCAGCCTGTAAATGATGTATCCAGCCACGATTATTATAAGAGGCAGGATGAGCATTGCCAGCTTCATAATGAATAATCCTTTATCTGTTACATCGTCCGGAGTGGGGGCTGAATTAATGCCTGAGATGATGAGCGTGGCTCCGACAATGCCGTTTGCGATTGCGCCGCCTATCTTATTGATAAAGGGCTGCACAGAAAATGTAATGCTTTCATTGCGTCTGCCGAGCTTCCATTGACCGTACTCCACCGTGTCGGTAAGGAACATAAGCATCAGAAGCTGTATAAATGCCTGCCCGATAAAGAGCAGAACACCTGCAATTCCAATGTATAGCATGTTCATCGGAGCCAAAAAGAATACTATGTATCCCAGCACCACCAAAATGGTTGAAAACCCATAGAGCTGCTTGCGGTTATATCGCTTAGAGAAAAGAGGGAAGCAGGTCAGGGCCAGAAGCTGGGATACACCCAATATGCCTGCGAAGACCGAGTACATGTTCTCGTTTTTATAGGCATACTTAAAGAAGTATACGCCGAAGCTTGTGGTAGTGCAGTAGCCTATCATGAATAAAGCCATGGAAATGGCAGTAAATAAGAGCTGGTCGTTTTTGAAAATTACGGAAAACATCTCTTTGAGGCTGGTGTGTTCCTCCTTTTTGTAGAGCCTGCGGTCCTCCTTCACACCAAAGAGGGTGAAGCACAAAAATGCCCAGGTGAGCAGCACAACGGCTATAGCAAAGATGAACCAGGCCTTTTTGTCGCCGCCAAGGGCGTTTGTGATGGGGAGTATTCCAACCACGACAATGTACATTCCCACGTTTGCGCAGATTCGTGCAAAGGAGCCTGTCTTCTCCCGTTCCTTCTGGTCCAGGGTAAGGGAGGGAAGCATGGACCAGTATGAGATGTCATTGGCACCATATACGAAATCCCACAGCAAATAGATGATTGTGAAGGAAACGATGTAGGCTGCTCCTCTCAATCCTAAATCCGTAAAGATAAGTACGGTCAGAATACCGCCAAAAAATCCGCCTAAAGCTATCCAAGGCTTGAACTTGCCAAAGCGGGTATTAGTGTTGTCTACCAGATAACCCATGAAGGGGTCATTCACGGCATCAAACACCCGCAAGACGGTGAGTACGCCGGTCATCCACCACATAGTGGAATCCGGGAGATCCAGGATTTCCGTAAGATAAACTATCAGGTACATGCTTACAAGAGAATACAGCATATCCCTGCCGACAGTCCCCAGACCAAAGAAATAACGATTGCGCTTTACAGCTGTTTCCATTAGGTTGACCCCCTTGTTTTCTCGATTTTATATTATGCCATATAGTATTCCGCTATTGATTTCACCTTTATATGCAATACTTTTTTGTTTTTTATAGATTCCTTTCTATAAGATACAAATTTGACCCGAAATCCCCCAAAAGCCGCGTCCTGTCATTGTACCAGCTACCCATGAACTGATTGTTAAGCCGGATCCCTGTCATGAACATATGACCGTAGCCACTGTAGCTTTCCACGCAGTCTGTGAGGCAGTAGTACCTGTTTACAGTGCGCAGCAATACTCCATCCGGATTCGGTGCAATAGGAAGGACATGCTTGACCAGTTCGCCGAACTGCTTTATAAAGAGGCTTTGGGGTCGGGTGTTCAAGGAATATAGGGAATGCGGTTCCAGCCCGGTCAAGGGCAAAAAATCATATCCCTCGCTGGCAGAGGATATGGTCTGAAAAAAGCCCGCCAAAGACTTGCTACCGTCATGCTCTACACATTGCCAGTGGACTTTATTGCCCTTTTGCCCGGGAAGCCGGTAAAATCGCCCGAATTGAAAGGTCCTGCGATGCTTCTTGTAAAAAGCGATTTGACTTTTGATTTCACGCCTCTGTACCGGTGAAAGGTACTTCAGATCCA
>CAYOKA010000108.1:0-7602 GCA_964404395.1 uncultured Oscillospiraceae bacterium
TGGGCTTTTCTGAATCCGGCTCATTTTCCAGCCGCCAGAGAATTGTAACTATCATGCCTCGGGAGGTATTAGCCTGCGGGCTGAAGGTTGTGTCGCCTGTACCGGTCATTAAGCCCTTTTCGTATGCAAATCGCACGCTTTCATAGAACCAGTCCTTCTCATTCACATCTGTAAAGGAAAATTCTTGAGTGGAATCGATGCCCACGAGGTACAATGAAAAGTGAGTGACAGTAAATCTTACTTGCTTTGTCACCGGATCATAGGTGCAGGGGATTTCTGTCAAAGAACCGTCAGCAGCCAAGTGCCAGACTGTTACATCTCCGGCATTTTCACCCTCCTTTAGTTCATAGGGCAGGGATACCGTGACAGAACCGCCAAAATCAGAGATTGCCTTGCCTCCGGAAGTCACGGTCAGTGAAAACACCAGTTTGCCGGGATGGGTTTCCTGATGCTCAGCCGAAACGTCTGATAGCTCCGCCTTGACATTACCGCTTGCTTGACTGCTGATGCCTTTTAGCGCTTCGGTATCGAAGACCAGCTTTGCACCGTTGTCTCCTTCTACAGTCAGCGACTTGTTCTCAGAGATAAGGCTGTTGATGTTGGAGGTAGTAGTGCTTCCACCACTGTTTATTTCGGTGACTAGAGGCAGCGTATTTGTTGTTGGAGTCGTTGGCGATAGCTTCTGTGTACTCTCAAAGACTGCGACAAGAGTACTGTTCGCTGTAGCGTTAAATGTATAGCTGGTACTTGTGCTTACCTGCGTGCCGCTTTCTGTCCACTTTTTGAAATTATAGCCTGCATTGGGTGTCGCTGACACGGTGACAGATGCTCCTGCGTCAACTTCGCCGCCGCCGCTGACAGTGCCGCCTGTTGCGGGGTTTGCGCTGACTGAAATGGTGTACTGAGTGCCCGAATCTGTCACCGTAAGCGCTGCCACATCGCTTGCGACGGGAACCCAACTGCTTCCGTACGGATAGCTCACATAGCAGATGTATTGCCAGCCGCTTTGAGTGAGATTGGTTTCGGCAATATCAAGCTGTGCGTCGGTATCTCCTGCATTCTTCCAGTTTACTCCGCCGTCATCGCTAACTCGCCAGTTATATTTAGGCTCATAGCCTTCCGTTTCTACTTTGATACTAAAGGACGCCGGTGCTCCCAGAGCAACAGTTAAGTCTTGAGGCTGAGCGATGAATGTTGGGCCTTGTATCAGTGCAATGCCCTCCACAGTAATAGTCCTGTTTCCCGTGATATTATCGATGGTGTAAACATTCTCCACAGCAGTCAGCTCTATTCCATTGACCTTGACCGCGTAGTTACTGGTCTTATAATGATAACCGTTCACTGTAACGGTAAAGCTGTAGCTTTCGCCAGAAGCCACAGGTGAAACGGAGCCGCTCTCCGGCGTAACTGTGTAGGCATCATACTGACCAACCTTTCCGTCGGGGAGAATGATGTAGTGAAGATAGGACGGATTGGTGATGGCTGATTTTGAGGCTTCCAAAGTGTTGCCATAACGGCCGATGTTAATTCGGCCTCCGTTGTCTTTCGGTTCATTATCATCAAATTCGGAAGTTGGGTCGCCTGCGTTGATACAGTTACTCGTGACAGTGTCTGTCGTAATCCAACTGCCTTTGTTATATCTGCCTGCTTCAGACTTCAAATGGTAATCCCCATTTACGGCATCGGCAAAGTGTGCTGGACCGCTAACACGGTTTAAATAAGCAGTAGCCGGGATCGGATAAATTATCATTTTATATCCGGCATCCATTAATGAGGGGTGAGTATAATATACAGGGCCAAATGGTGCGTCATCGTTACCTATGAGTGAATATGAGATACTCCCCTCAGGGATGGTAACTGCATAACCGGCTAAGCGGATTATATCCAGCTTTAGATCCCCCTCCGGTAAAGCGACGCCGTTATCAGTAATGATACTATTTTTGATAAAAGGACTGTATTCAACAGGATTATTGACATTACCGGAATACCTGAAAATAGCACCGGAATATCCGTTTGAGACTATGGTGCAGTTCTCAATTAGTGGTGCGCCCTCTGCTATAGTTGCATAGGGGTTTCGATTAAGGCTGACCCCATATTCGGGGAATTTTGCAATGAGGCAGTTTCTTAGTACAACAAATTTTGAGTTATTAATGTAAACGCCATCTCCGCCCAGTGACCCATTTGATGTAATATCGCAGCCCTGCAGCGTAATACCATCGCAATTGTCTATTTTTATGCCTCTTTCGGTCGGGCTTCCAGCGTTCATGGTAATCTTACAGTCTGTCAGAGCGATGTTCCGGCCGTTGGCAAGGTTGATGCCAAGTCCGGTGAAGCTGGAGTCAGTGACTGTGATGTTTTTTCCTTGAAGAGCGGTCTGGTAGTTTACACTTTGTATCGAACAGTTGTCAATCGTAATTTCAGGCGGTGTTGTAGCTGTGCTTGGCGCATTGATTTTAATGCCATTTTGGAGGTCTTTGATTTCACAGTATTTTAAGCTTATGGGACCTTCGAGGCTTCCCGAAGCACTAATCCCAGCGCACCATTCCACGCCTGCCTTTTTTTGAAATGTTATAGGCTTATCGATTTCACCCTCTGCTGTTAATGCTCCATCTATTGTCAGCCCAACTCCGGCGGCATGATAAATGGTGACGCCGGGTTTCATAACGAGAGTGCTGTGGTTACCATCATCTATTGTTCCATATCCGTAGACTGTTACACCGTTGGTCATCAGGTACGGGGTGCCTGCGTCACCCCAAATCGCATTTTCGACTTTTGGGTTAGTTGTGCTGGTACTACCTATACCGCCATTTAATTTAATATACTGATAAGCTTCCGGATAAGTATCACTAAAAGTGCTGGGGGTTCCTTCAACATTCTCATTAATTTTCGCATTGGCTCCGACTACAATTGGATAATTAACTGTTGTCGCATCCCCGTTAAACGTATTGCCACTGATTGTCACCGTTTGGTCTGCTGAACTTGTCTCATTTTGTGAGTAAAAGATGTCAGCTACACGTTCCATTCCGCTCTTGATATCATTAAATATGCAGTTCTGTAAAACAGCCGATCTGCCACTTTCGAGTCTTACGGGCTCTTTAGTGATATTGGTGAATGTGCAGCCATCAATGACTATATCAATCTCGTCCCGCTGGCTACCCGGCACTATAATACCGCGACTATAATCTGTAAAGGTTGTGCTTGAGACGGAAATGGTTCCTTTCCCGGCATGATTTGCCCCATTGCTATAATATATAGCCGCCGAGAACGCGTCTGCATCAGTTTTGTTTGGGCTTTCAAAAACACAATTATTTACGGTAATGTTGACCTCTTGGGCATCATCACCTTCAATTCCCTCTATGCCTGACAGGGTATAGGAGCCACGGCAGTTACTAAATGTGCAATTAGTAAAGGAGAGACTGGCCGGATTTGCCGGATCTACAGAGTCGGCAACAATTCCTTGCCATCCGGCAACCTTCCATGGAGTCCCTTCCTCTGTGTCGGGCACAGTGGTAAATGTTACACCCTCTGCATTCAAGGTGCCGTTTACTGTAAGACAGGAATAAGGTATTATCTCGGTACTTGGTATTGGCTCATTAGTGCGATTACCAAAGTACACGTTTGATCCGCTCTCAATGGTCAGAGTAACTCCTTCCTTCACTATTGGCTCACGGTTACTAACATGGCAAATATAATAGTCTCCCGCAGGCCAGGTCGTATCTACTGTAATATCGTTTTCGACATACTCTACTACCTCTGCCGACGCCACCGTGGGCAACAAGGCCACAAACATTAGAACGCAAAAGACAAATACAAATAGTTTCAACTTATTCATTTACTACTTCACTCCTTTCTGTTTTTAACAACACCATTAATCACGGTATCTGCTTGACAGCACCATCTTCAATCAGCTTATCGAGCAGCGTGTTACTTCCATCCTTAAGCATTGCATTCAGTGCGGCTTCGGAAACCAGCACCACATCGGCGCGAAGGAAATTGTCATGGTGCATCCCCGGAGCCATGATGCCTACCGAGAATGCAAGATCATCAGGCATGTCCCATGTAAAATCAAGGCCACCCTTGTCGGAATAACCGAGGGCGCGCAAAACGAAGGTCAGATACATCTTGTAGGAGGCTGTTCCTGCGCCGAACTCAGTGGCGGAGATACCGTTTGTAAGCTTGTTTTCATAAGCATATCCAACATAATTGTCCGCCCACTTAGGGACATCGGTGAAGGGGTGCGTCCAGCTTCCTGATGTAGCCTCATTATCCTTACCGAGCAGACGTATGAGCATGACCAACGCCTCCGTGCGCGAGGGTTTGCGGGCGAGATCAAAGTTGGTGCTGCCGTCCGGGTTGGTGCCAACACCTTGAAACAGCCCAAGTGCCTTGAGCTTCTCGGCAGCAGTGGCTTCCATAATAAAGTCACGCTGCTCCGGTCCAGACCCCGGGCCTCCTCCACCATTGTCGTCCTGAAGTGCCTCAAGCTCCGGCACACCCTGGGAATTTCCATTATGGTCAATACTGCCTAAAAGCCTTAGTGTTCCGTTTTCAGCCATGACTGTACAACCCTGCTCCGTGACAAAGGAGTCGCTAACAGTCACAGTCGCTCCGTTTTCTATGGTCAGCCACCCGCGTTCCTGTATCTTAAGAGATTTGAATGTTAAATCTTGTCCGATAGTAACTTGAAAATCCTTGCTTATCAGTGCCTCGCCGCCTATGCTTTTGAGACCTGACTCATGGGTGAATGTACCATTGTTGACAAAGCTGTTATTAACAATCAGGCCGCCACCTCGAATTATCTTCATGCTTGAGCCTGAACTAATTGTGAGGTCATCAATAATCAAAACACTGTCTTCTAGAATAGCGTTGCCGGTGAAAATATTATCCTTAATCACACCATATTGTTTCGGCTGGGTGTCTCCCATCTTCCTGTAACGCACGCTTTTTACTGTCCCACCGTTCAACACAACGATGCCATTCTCATGGAAGACACCGTAGAAATTACCGGTGACGGTCCCGCCATTGATGTAGGCAACACCGCCGGTCATGCGAATTCCGGAGTTTATAGCGGCATCGAGCTTTCCACCGTTAACCTTCAAAAAGCCCCTCGGGTTGCCCTGTTCAACAGCATAAGTCCCACCTAAGATATTACCGGGACCGTTGATGGTCAGACCTCTGGTGTTACGGGTAACCAGCGGCGAACCGTTTGGATCGCCGTTCCTGCCTATGTAATTGTATTCAATTTTATAGTTGTTTAAATCAATCGTATAATATCCCGCTCCCAGATAAACACCACCTATCTCATCTGTAGCAGCTTGCCGGGTGAAGGTGATGTTCTTTGTCAGCCTGATATGAGCGCCTGCATCATTTTCCAAGGCAGATCTCAGTTCAGCAACCGTCGAAACATCCGTGACGGCATCGACAGTCTGTGTTGCTTCTACAGCCAGCGCCGCTGCGGGCAAGGCCACCATAAGAATGACGGCGCACAGGACAAACATAAATAGTTTTTTCTTCAATCTTACCATTGTTTTTTCTCTCCCTTTCTTTTTTAATCACCATCGTTTAGGCACCGAATACGGCGCATCACCAATCATGATCTATTGCCATTTCATCATCTGTTTTCAGGAAATAATCATATGAGATTTTGCTGCCTGAGTCAGGCACAGGGTCATCAAAGGTCACATCAACATGGTAATAGCCATCGTCAGCATAGACAACATTCCATGCATGGAGTCCGTATTCGCCGGATGCGCCCTTTGCCCAGCCTCCCACAAAGATACATTCGATATCTATATAGGACATAAACAGGTAGAACAATTCCGCGTATGCCTGACAGACACCGGTTCCGTTATTCAAAAGCCCGTGAAAGGCGTAGGTATCAGTGCCGTACAAGCCTACCTCAAAATCCATGTCATACTTGTAGTTAACGACCATATAGTCGTGTACTGCCTTGACCTTTTGTTTCTCAGTCATGCCGGGTTTAATGATTTTGTCCAGTATTGCTTTCATCTGCGCATCATACTTTTTCATATCCTCTGTTATATGCTGTTCAACTGCTTCTCGGTTGAATATGAGAGCCTGCATTTGGTGATACAGGTGGTATTTAATTTCTTGACTAAACACCTTGGTCTGATAATCATAATTCGAGCTAGTGTAGCCCAAATTCGCATGCCTCACCGAAAAATCTACATCGTCGAAGTATTCATTGTATGCAGCATTTTCGAGCAGAATTTCAAATTTCGGAACCAGGTTATAGAATGCAGCATCGACCAGATTAGCTAACTCATCTTTTGTTTTTACGATCATGCCCTCAGAATAAACCTCACTCCAAACAGGTATTACACTGGCAGCTTCTTCGCTCATTGGTTCTTTCTTAACTGCCGGTTCTTCTTTTTTCTCCTGTGTGAATGATACTCTTTGTGAGGGAAGGGCTATCCTTGTTATGATAGCTGCTGCCTGTGCACGGGTAATTGAAGTATTTGGACCAAAAGTGCCGTATGCATCATTACCTGTAAGAATACCCGATCTGTATAGTGTAAAAATTTCTTTCTGGTATGGTGTGTTGGCGTTGACATCAGGCAAGGTTTCTATTTTGTTAATTGGAGCGAATTCCCCTTCGGGAAGGGCACGAGCAAATATGTAGGCCATTTCCGCTCTGGTGGCGGGCTTTGTAAGGTCCTCAAAGGTATCAAAATCAACTATCTCTTTATGGACTGCATATTCCAGATAGGAGTAATACCAGGGTAAGCTCTTGTTAAATATCCAAGAACCGCCGTCATAAATGTTATTAACCCTTGCGGCCATTGTAATTGCTTCGGCCAGAGTTACTCCCACATTTGGGTCGAAATTGGCGCCTTTTCCCTGCATTAGACCCAGTTCGTAGGCTTTACAAACAACACGCTGCTTATTGTAGCCGAACCATTCATTTTCGCTGATATCGGGAAACTGCCCCGGCTTATAGCTAACCGTTTCTTTGAAGTTAGTCATTGACTCTTCTGCACCATGGGCATTAAAGGGCAATGCTGTCAGTGTGATAAAGACTACACATAGGATGGCCAAAATACAATGTGTTCTTTTCATAATAATTCCGCTCCTCTCAATGCTCGTACAGCGTTGTGGCAGTTATTTTTCATACTCGTCTTCTTTTAGCTGATATAACCACTTCATTCTTCCACTCAGCTCATCAAAAATGACTGGGCTCCATGCCTCAATAAAGTTTCTACTGGAATTCTCGGGAAAAACCTCAACCTTAGTTTGATTTAGGTTCCCACCGTAGTCCAGTGCAATACGTATTTTCTCCTTGCGGTTCAAATCAGTAACTATCAGTGTGCCGCGTGCACTGTTTGATTTGTCGAGGTAAAGCCCCAATGCTTCGATGGTATCGTAGAGAGCATTGATGACTACACTTTTCTCAAAAGGGAAACATTGGCTCTGGGATCCCATATTACTCACCTCCATTATTTTATCAATGGCAATATTCTTTATATACGTGCTGCGTATTGTCGGTTCACTTGTAAATGTACCCCGATACTCCCTTTTCATAGAGGCTATAGCCATCGTCAGGTACAAGCTGCAAATTCGGGTTTCCATATTCATTGCGAT
>CAYOKA010000109.1:0-7464 GCA_964404395.1 uncultured Oscillospiraceae bacterium
ACAAATACGCTTATCTCAGCAGCGGTACCTGGTCTCTGCTGGGCGTTGAGCTACCGTTGCCGGTAATCAATGAGGACAGCTTCAGGTTGAATTATACCAATGAAGGCGGCTTTGGAAGAAAAATAAGACTAATGAAGAACATCATGGGGCTGTGGATATACCAGGAATGTAAGAGAGAATGGGATAGATCCGGGGAAGCAATGAGCTTTGACGAACTTGGGGCGGGAGCCTTGGGAGCAGTACCCTTCAGTGCATTGATAGATCCTGATGATATAAGATTTATGAGACCTGGAAATATGTCGGGCAAAATAAGTGACTTCTGTGTACAGACAGGCCAGAAGCCTCCGGAAACGAAAGCGGAGATTGTTCGCTGTATTCTGGAAAGCCTGGCCCTTAAATACAGAATGGCTATAGAAGGCCTGGAGGGAATCTTGGGTTACAGGCTACCTGTGCTGCATATCGTCGGCGGAGGCTGTAAAAACACTCTGTTATCGCAGTTCACAGCTAATGCTGTTGGCCGGCCTGTCATTACAGGGCCTGTTGAGGCAACTGCAACCGGGAATATTATTTCGCAGCTAATAGCACTAGGAGAGCTTGGTAGCCTCAGTGAAGGCAGAGAGCTGGTAAGGCGCTCATTCCCTGTTATAGAATATTTACCTTTAGAAGCTGATGCCTGGGATATTGCATATGATGAATTTTTGAAGCTGGTAAAGAGCTAAAGACAATGTCTCTCCTACCTGGCAAGCTCAATCCGCACCGGTGAGCTGTTAAGGTATTCTGCCCAGCTGTCCGGGAAGGGTGCGTCTGTGATAATGGTATGAATATCATTTAGCCGGGCGGTGTTGACGTATCCTACCTTGTCGAACTTTGTATGGTCGCAGAGGAATATGACCTGATTTGAGCAGCGGATCATTGTTTTGCGAATCTCGGATTCCTGCTCATTGGAGTCTGTCAACTCGCTTTTTGGGGAAAAACCCTTACAGGAGAAAAATAACTTATTGGCGTAATAATTGCTGACGGTGTTCTCAGCAGAACGGCCAACATAAGAAAGGCTTCTGCTTCTGAATATGCCTCCTGTAGATATAAGTGTCATATCTATACAGCTTGCAAGCTCAATGATAATACGCTCGGCGTTTGTAATGATGGTGAGGTTCTTTTTGTTTTTTATATGTTTGGCCACATAGAGGGAGGAGGTGCTGGCGTCAAGAAACAGAGTGTCTCCATCTTTGACCATACCGGCGGCATATTTTCCGATAGAGTTCTTGCCGGAGATATTAATACCCTCTCTTATCTCAAGAGGAGCCTCTGCCCTTTTGTCGTCTGTGTCTGCAAGCACTGCTCCGCCGTGGGTTCTGGTCAGGAGCCCCTTCTTTTCCAGCTCTTTTAAATCTCGCCTGATAGTTTCTTCTGTCACATCAAAGGAAGCGGCTGCTTCTCTGACGAGGATGCTTTTTTTACTATATAAAACAGACATGATTTTACTTCTTCTCTCAATTCCAAACACCTGATAATGCACCTCCAAAAATAATTTACCGTTAGCGTTTATTTCGGCCTATTTCCATGTAAACCTTTATGCGCTGCTCCAAAGAAGGATATTTGCTGATTGAATGGGGCGAGAACATACCTGCATCCGGGTTCGCGGTTGCAGCTAGTTCATGCCCTACCAATGCCCATGTTGCTTCGTGCAGGTTATTGAACTTTTCATTCCGAAGAGCTGTGCATATGAAGGGCTGCCGCGGTGAATTGATGTCCTCGCCGCTGATTTGGAAAAAGGAGTACTTATCGCATAATGCCCTGACCATGTCCAGCTGTGCCATGCTGTTTCTGGATGGCATATAGGTAACCGCTTTGAAGCCCAGGCTGTAAAGCAGCTCGAAAAGCTCAACGATGTAGTCATCCTCAAATTTTTGCGCCCTCTTATCACCGGTGACTGAGTCGCTCACATCACCAAGATATGCATATGCACAAATAGCTCCTATGCTGTCTGAGAAGCGGATGATTTCTGTTATGTCGGGGCACTCGTCGCTAGCATTAACATAAATGGAGGCAACCAGCTCGCTCTTTAGAACCCCCAGTAGATCATATTCATAGTGGGGGTTAGAAGAATCCAATAGATAGCTTTCTGCTTTTGGACTGACAGCAAGCTTTAGCTTATTTTTAAGGAAATCTGCAAGGGGGCGGCCTTTACCTGTCAAGGCAATCAGCTTCAGCGAAAGAGCAAACAAAATATGCCTTTCCGTAATGCTGCCACCGTTCTTAAAGCTCGAAAGCGGTACGACGTCTTTTTCAAAATCCAGTCTAATTCCGAAAGGCTTAATCAGCTTATTTATATTTTCAATCATTTCTATATTTCGCATATTACGATATGCCGTATAAGGTTTGAAAAACACTCCGACCCTACCAATCTGAGTGTGGGGAATGCCGTGGAGTGTCACGTAGGCAACTGAATCCTGGTTGGGATTGTTTAGCCTCCTGCCCTTAAGGGACGTTTTAGAAAAATCTGCTCTGCATTCCACGCCAATTGTAGTTGCAATACCTGCTATCTTACCTGCTTCAATAAACTCCCTTACACCGCCGATGGAATCATGATCCATGATGCCGGCAGTAGCCAAACCTGAGCTATAAGCCATCCATACGGCCTTTGTCGGCGAATAAGGAGAAAAGGAATAGCTTGTATGGATGTGGTTATTTACATCCTTACAGGCTAGCGGCTTTTCCAATTCTCCGGCTTCTATTGCGTTCATCAGCTTCTTCAGGCTATCCAGCCTAATGCTTGCATCAGTATTGTTTAGATTGGCCAGCAGCAGGTTTACATCTGCTTTCACTATTATGCCCTCCTAATGTGCATTTTACTTTCTGATAGTGCTATCTCGCTTTTCATAGGCTACTTTACACTACCCAGTACAAGTATTCAGAGATGGTGCCATATGCCCTTAACTTTCATACATACCCGCAATATATTGCGCTGCAGAACTCAAAACATGCATCGTAAAATGCCCAATGCAGTGTCTCTCAGCGCATCTCCTGACCACCCGTCACATTAATGGCCTGGCCTGTCATATAGCTGGCTTCATCGGATGCCAAAAACACCATAACATTTGCTATATCTTCATATTCACAGCTTCTCCTGAGGGGAACCTGATTCAGATATTTTTGCCTTACCTGCTCTTCTGTTATACCCTGGTTTCTCGCATACTGCTTGAAGAGGGAGTTAGGCCCTTCGCTCCATAAGGGAGAATTAAGCAGATTTCCGGGGCATATGGAATTGACTCTGATGCCGTATTCTGCAAGCTCAAGCGCCAGACTCTGAGTAAGACCGATACCGCCGAATTTTGCAGCAGCATAGGCGGAATTCTTGTAGGATCCTTTTTTACCGGACTTGCTGTTTATCTGGATGATGTTGCCTCTTCTGTTCGGGATCATAACCCCGGCAGCAGCTTTTGAACACAGGAAATAGCCGATTAGGTTTACATCCATAACTTTTTTCCACTGCTCGCCGGGAAAGTCCGTTACCGGTTTTGCTATCAGAATAGCGGCATTGGAGATAAGAAGATCCACTTTGCCGTACTTTGAAACTGCAGCATCGACCATAGCTTCGACCTGCTGCTCATTGCTAACGTCTACTTTTACGGCGATTGCGTCCTTTAAACAGGCAGCCACATTTCTGGCTGAATCCAGATTTATATCAGCAACCACTACTTTGCAGCCTTCCTCATCCAGCCTGTGGGCAAGCGCTTCACCCAGTCCCTGTGCTCCGCCCGTAATGATTGCCACCTGATCCTTTAGTCTCTGATTCACTAAAAAGTCCTCCTTGCAAATCGCTGATAAAAGCTAGGTTAAAGTACCATTGCCTAATTATACAACAAATGTTGGATTGTGTCCACATTCTCGATAAGTATGTTTTGTTTTATGTTGATTACAGTTATATTGTGTGATATTATAAAAATGGATTTAAATGCACTATAATATACGCAATACATAAAATACAAAACGGCTATCTACAGCTATTCGTAACGAGGAGAAGTATTATGAAGACAAAAGCAATCAGGATGTATGGAAAGAATGATTTAAGGCTTGAGGAGTTCGATCTTCCGCCAATCGGTGAGGACGAGATTCTTGCTCATATTATTTCCGACAGTATTTGCATGTCTTCCTACAAAGCAGCAATTCAGGGAAGTGAGCACAAGAGGGTTCCGAAGGATATTGCACAGAACCCGATTATTATAGGTCATGAGTTCTGCGGTGAGATTGTAGAGGTCGGCAGCAAATGGAAGGATGAGTTCAAGGCCGGGACTAAGTTCACCATTCAGCCGGCATTAAACCAGAAGGATAACCCCTATTCGACACCGGGATATTCCTTCAAATATATTGGCGGCAGCGCGACATATATAGTAATTCCCAATGCTGTCATGGAGCTGAGCTGCCTGTTGCCTTACGATGGAGATGCATTTTTTACAGGTTCTCTTGCGGAGCCTATGTCCTGTATCGTAGGAACCTTCCATGCCAATTATCACACTACCCCGGGCAGCTACATCCACGATATGGGCATCGTGGAGGGCGGCAATATGGCGATTCTTGCAGGTGTTGGTCCCATGGGTCTTGGCGCCATCGATTACGCTATCCATTGTGACAGGAAACCCGCGATGCTGATTGTTACGGATATAGACAAAGCCAGGCTTAAGAGGGCGGCATCCATATATACGGCAGATGAGGCGAAGAGAAATGGGGTAGAGCTTGTTTATGTCAATACATCCGGTGATAAGGGTGCCGATTATATTATGAGTCTCACAGAAGGAAAAGGCTACGATGATGTATTTGTATTCGCACCGGTTAAGTCACTTGTAGAGATGGGAGACAAGCTGCTTGCTCATGACGGCTGTCTCAACTTTTTTGCAGGCCCAAGTAGTCCGAATTTCTCAGCGGAGTTCAACTTTTACAATGCCCATTATAATGCCACCCATATCGTTGGTACCAGCGGCGGCAATACGGATGATTTGAAGGAGTCCTTGGATATGATGGGAAAAGGCATCATCAATCCGGCTTCAATGGTAACACATATCGGGGGGCTGGACAGTGTGGCGGATACAATATTGAATCTGCCGAATATTCCCGGCGGCAAGAAGCTGATATATACCAATATACAAATGGAATTGACGGCTATTGACAGCTTTAGGGAAAAAGAAAAAGACAATCCCTTGTTTGGAAAGCTTGCGGATATTGTTGAAAAGACAAATGGGCTCTGGTCCGCAGAAGCTGAGAAGTATTTATTAGCAAATGCAAAGAATATGTAAACTAAAAATAAAGGACGAAAACCCTAAGGAGGCTAAAGGGCATATGGCTACTCCAATTATTATGCCAAGACAGGGGCAATCGGTAGAGAGCTGCATTATTTCTAAATGGAACAAAAAGAAAGGTGACAGGGTAGAGTCGGGCGATATACTTTTCTCTTATGAAACGGATAAGGCCAGCTTTGAGGAAGAAGCAAAGGTTGAGGGTATTCTACTGGACATATTCTTTGATGAGGGCGATGATGTACCGGTTTTGGTCAATGTTTGCGTGATCGGGAGCGAAGGAGAAAGCACCGCAGAGTTTAACCCTAACCTTGCTTCCGGCGAGGTTGCGGCGGGCTACCAAGCTGCTACAGGCGAAATCACGGCAGGCAGCGAAGCTGCTACAGGCAATATAGCTGCGGCAGAGGACGGAGCGGAAGGCGCAAATTCGATGATAAAGGACGGACAAGAAGACATAACCGGGACACAGAATGAAAGCGTTGAACCACAGATTAGTGCTGTAGTTGGAGACCGGCTTAATGTGGGAGAAGATATAAAAATATCACCCAGAGCGAGGATTCTGGCAGAAAAACTCGGTATTGACTACAGATATGCGACACCGAGCGGCCCCTACGGTAGGATCGTTGAAAAGGATATAGCTGCTTTGAGGGAATCCGGCGCGGTATTTACAGCTGCGGCAAGGGCAGAGCAGTTAAAAGGCTCCGAGGCTGAGGCAATTACCGGAACCGGGCTTGGTGGCAGGATTACAACCGGCGATCTGGAGAAAATCAAAGCCGCAAGGGCTTCAGCATCAGCGGACATGGCATATATCGGTGCCTCTGCTGTCGGAGGAGCTGGTGCCGAGCCCCCAACTGAAACTTTATATGAAGTGGTCAAGCTGCCGAATATCAGAAAGGTAATAGCAAAAACCATGCAACAGTCGCTATCTACTATGGCTCAGCTTACTCTTAACAGCACCTTCGATGCTACTGATATCCTTGAATTCAGAAAGAGACTAAAAGCAAACAAGGAGGGATCGGGGCTTAAAAACATCACTTTAAATGATATCATTATCTATGCTGTTTCTCGTACACTGGCAAATCACAAAAATCTCAATGCGCACTTCCTGGACGACAGGATGATATGTTTTAATAATGTAAACATGGGCGTCGCAGTGAATACTGACCGTGGACTTATGGTACCGACGCTCATTGATACAAATTTGAAATCCCTGGACGAAATCTCTGCCGAGGTCAAAGGGCTGGTGAAGGAATGTCAGGCGGGAACCATTAATCCTGATATGCTTAAGGGCGGCAGCTTTACAATAACAAATCTTGGTACTCTTGATATAGAGAGCTTCACCCCTGTGATAAATCCACCCCAGACGGGGATTCTAGGTGTGAACAATATTGTGCAAAGGGCGAGAGAAGTTGACGGAGACATAGAATTCTATCCGGCCATGGGCTTGTCGCTCACCTTTGATCACAGGGCTATTGACGGTGCTCCGGCAGCACGTTTCCTCAGGGAATTGAAAACAAATCTGGAGAGTTTCAGCACAATACTGGTGAAATAAGGGAGGGAATATGATGGCATTTGACTTAATTATTATCGGTGGAGGGCCGGCAGGCTATTTGGCGGCAGAAAGGGCAGGTCATGAGGGCCTCAATACACTGCTGATAGAGAAAAGGTTTCTGGGCGGCGTTTGCCTTAATGAGGGATGCATTCCATCCAAAGCGTTGCTCTATTCGGCAAAGCTTTATGACGGCGCTGTGCATGGAGAAAAGTACGGTGTAACAGTTGAGAATGCCCTGTTGAACCATGAAGTGGTTGTAAGAAGGAAGAATAAGGTGGTAAGGAAGCTTGTCGCTGGAATAAGGGGCAAGCTTAAAAGTAACAATGTTACTTTGGTTGAAGGAGTTGCCGAAATTTTGGGCAAGAATGAGGAAGGCTTTGGGGTCAAGGCAGGCGACAATAGCTATACGGGCTTGAGGCTTTTGATTGCGGCAGGCTCGGTTCCCGTGATACCACCGATACCCGGTGTGAAGGAAGGAATTGAAAGGGGCTATGTGCTTACCAATCGCGAGATCCTTGATTTGAAAGAGGTACCGTCCTCCCTGGTAATAGTCGGCGGAGGGGTAATCGGCCTGGAGATGGCCTCATACTTTAACTCTGCAGGCAGCAAGGTCACCGTTGT
>CAYOKA010000110.1:0-7293 GCA_964404395.1 uncultured Oscillospiraceae bacterium
TACTACATCGGCAGTTGTGACCTTGAGGAACAAATGGTATGAACAGCTTGTTGATGCTGCGGGAGGGACAAAAAAATGGATTTACAGAACACCCTCTGAGATTGATTTGGCCGGGGTGGATATGGTGCCGCCGGTGACAGCATTAGATGTGGAAAAGGAGGAGGAATGGGTAGATCCGCTACAATTCAGGAAGGTAGCATATGACAGTGGGGTGACGATTGATTTAGGGTGCATTGAATATACGCCGGATTTGGATTACAGCAATCTGGAGAGTATTCCGGCGGACAAAATCATAGGTTTCCCTGTAACGCCTAACGATCCCAATGAGGACATTACGGATCCAGATGCCGTATTAGATAATCTCAGGCACAATATTGACATTACCATCAGCAATTTGGAGCCTAATAAAACATATATAGTATGGGTGAGGGCAGCAAGGCGGAGTGTTGACCTTATTTCAGGTCCCTCCGATCCTATCATCATAACCACCTTGCCGGATCTGCCCATCACGATTGAGAAACCGACAGTTCCGGTGTTTAATTATGATCATGCCGCAGATACCTATATTGATCTGGGATGGAATGTTAACAGCCAGTATGTTTACTATCTGGAATACGGAACCGAGGATAGCCGCTCCAAAGCTTCCGACAATATTGTCATTACTCCAGACATGCTGGAATTTACAACATATTTTAGAGTTAATGATCTTAAGCCGGATACGGTGTACTATTTCTGGCTGCAGGCAGAGGCAACCAATGCAGCAGGGGATAAAAAGAGATCGGACTTTACGGATTCTTATATTGTCAAAACAGCCAAGGACATTCCTCCGGCTACACCGCTGGGCTTTGGCGTAAAGGGAACGACAGGCTCTCTAACGAAGAACAGCATCACCTACGAATGGATTGTGGAAGAAGGTATGCAGTATATCCTTGAAATTGATGATGGGATAGATTATTTTCAGAGTACGAAATATGAGATTGGTAATATTTCCGAGTTTACTGTGGAAAACCTCAGATCCAATTTTAGGTACTACGCAAGGCTCTATGCTTATGATCCCGCCAAGGGGCTTGCATCCGAGCCGACACAGAGTGTAACGGTGAGGACGCTGCGCTCCAGTGACGATTATGATTCCAGCGAGGACATTGAGGATGTAATCAGCGGAGAATTTATTATCCGGGATGCCGTATCTGTAAACGGAGTGTGGACAGTGCAGATTACAGGCGTCAATGCGGATCGTTTTGTCGAGCATGTGCAAACAGACAAGGTTCTGGATTACAATATAGATTTACGGAAGATGCCCACAGGTACGAAAAAGATTACTGTAAAGATTTCTCAGAGAGTATTTAAGGCTCTTGGTATGCTCGGCGAGAACCTGCTCCTGACAACCCGGAGAAATACACTGATCATCAGGCCGGGGGTGCTGGCCGACGGTAGGGGTGTTTATGGATCGGCGCAAAGAGAGGCAAATTTCATATTTGAAATTGTCCTTGACAGCGGCTCAGCGGGATGCAAGGATAATTTGACCTTTAAGACTCCTGTTTCAGAGCTTGCGGTCGGCATTTCCGATGGCATTACAACTCCCGTGAAATCCTTTCAAAAGGCATTGATAGTTATGTATGAATATACTGAGGCTGCCTGGTATAAGCATGGAACGACTGCCGGCTATGTTCTTCCGGAAGGGGAATCGATATGGGAAAAATCCATATCAGCGGGCAGCTTCAATCCTGACGCCAATCTTGGTAAGCTGACCTTTGAAACCTTTGTACCCGGACGGATGGCAATAGCGGATCTTGGCAGCAGTTTCTTTGATGATATTTCGGGAAGCTACGCGAAAAACTCAATTTCCAACGTTGCATCAGTGCATAAATTGAAATCTGTAACGGGAAGAAAATTTGAACCCCTTCGCAATCTCTCTATTGGTGATGGTGTAAAATTTATGCTCGACATAATGGATGTCAGCTATGATAGTGACTATATGTACCTGGCTGCCAAATCCGGTATCATACAAAACGCAGATATAAGCAGCTACTCGACGGAGTGTAGCAGAGAAAAACTAATAGCAATGGCAATGAGAGTTTGCGAGCTCAAGACCTTACAAAAAGCTAAGCCCACTATTGATGAGACCGGTGTTTATAAGGATATCGGGCAGGTGAGTCCGGCGTTGCTTTCAAAAGTCCGATTTGCAAAGGAAATTGGTGTTATTACAAACAGATTTTCCGATACATTAGGACCAAAGGATATTGTAACGCGTGCAGAGTCAATGGTTCTAATTGAAAAGCTGCTGCGCTACGCAGGTGAAATTTAAGAAGATAGCAAGTAAGGCATTTTGCCTTTAGAAAGGGCATTTTGCGATGTCACATGTTTCGAGTTCCGCTGCACAATATATTGCGGGTATATATGGAAGTTCGTCACTATATATTGTGCAGCTAAGTTTTATTTAGGTTACATCGCAAAAGCCTTAGAAAAAACATGCTAATCATCCAGTAATGGAGACGGTTAAAGAAAATTTTCATGTATATGCCCCCCGCCATGCGGCAATAATTAAAAGAGAGTTTGACCGCATACAATTATGGTAAACATGCTTTTGCGGGCAGGGGGGCATAAATGTGAAAAATTTTGCTATCATCACAATACTGGTTTTAGTTTTCTCCATTTTTGTTTTATTCATGCAAACAAATCTACCGGAAGATTCGACGGCGGAGGTTATTCAAAGGGCCTTTGAAATAACCGGGGCAGATATTGTAAGCTCTGAGATTTATATCCGCGGCACTGTAAGATCAGAGAACCTGGTTTATAAGGATGCCTGTGAGAAGCTGTCAACGGATATTATCCTGGGTTGCGGAGGTGATACTGAAAAAACTTTGCCTGTTTATAATATTATCGAAACTGACATTAGCTCCGGAACGGAAACCAATTACATAATTGACGATAATAGAAAAATCTCCATCAGCATACTAAAGGATCTTGAGCAAAAGGCTGCAAAGGGGGATTATTATCTTTCAATAAGCCTTGTTGACATGTCGCCGCAACCGGAATTAGCTAAATCTATTGAGGGAATCGAATATGCGTTGGAATATTATAATGTTGCACATGAAACAAACATCTCCATTACAGGCAGCCTAAATGGGCAAATGGAGAATCTGGAAATTGAGGAGCTCTACAACAGAGTTTTTGAAAGCATCAATGCCAGCAGGGTTGAGGGAATGAATGGTGGCGGGCTAATCAGTGTTTCAGCGTTTTCACCGGTAATTAAGGATTCGATAAGAGTTGATGGCAAGCGAATGAATGTGAACATGGCCTCAAGATACAATTCTTACGAAGAGAGAACCTACATATGGCTTGCAACGCCTGTTATTACAACGGAGTATTGATTGTGATGAAGAGTATGAGTAATACAAACGATAAAAGGCAAAGGGGAGAGTAAACTTGTCCAAACTTATTATATCGGATGGCAGGCCGTTAAAGGGAAGAGTGCATGTAAGCGGGGCAAAGAATTCGATACTTCCGATTATTGCTGCGGCCTTGCTTGCCGATGGTAAAAGCGTGATCGATGAAATTCCTTATCTGAATGATGTGAAGATTATGTGCGATTTGGTAGAATCACTAGGCGCATCTATCAGCCTATCAGACAATCAAAGCAAGCTGGAAATCTTTTGCGGGGGATTGTCCAACACAACGGCCCCCTATGAGCTTGTTAATAAGATGAGGGCGTCATTTTTAGTAGCGGGGCCGCTTTTGGCTAAGGCAGGATATGTACGAATATCCCTTCCGGGGGGCTGTGCTATCGGATCGAGGCCTGTAGACCTACACCTGAAAGGCTTTATGGCGCTGGGAGCAAGCATTACGCAAGGCCATGGTTATATTGAAGCAAGAAGAAATGGCAGACTTAAGGGCGGCAAGGTTTACTTAGACTTTCCCAGCGTGGGTGCTACGGAAAATATTATGATGGCAGCTACACTGGCTGAAGGCTTGACGATTATTGAAAATGCTGCAATTGAGCCGGAAATTGTCGATCTGGCAACATTTCTAACATCAATGGGGGCTGATATTAAAGGTGCCGGAACGGATACTGTGAAAATTTCCGGAGTAACAGATCTAAAAGCTGCCAGTCATACAATCATACCGGATCGCATTGAAGCAGGAACCTATATGGTGGCAGCAGCCATTACCGGCGGGGATGTAGTGGTGGAGAATGTTGTAACCGATCATCTGAAGCCTGTTACTGCAAAGCTTCGCGAGGCCGGGGTAGAAGTATCGGAGGAGCTGACCTCCATTCGTGTAAAAAGAAGTAATTTGCAGGCGGTTGATATTAAAACTCACCCATATCCGGGCTTTCCCACAGATATGCAATCTCAGATGACTTCTCTTTTAAGCATGGCATGTGGGACCAGTATGGTAATAGAAACAATCTTTGAAAACCGCTTCATGCATGTAAGTGAGCTCAAGAGAATGGGAGCCAGTATCAAGGTGGAAGGTAGAAGCGCCATTATAGAAGGAGGCGGCAGACTGACCGGAGCAAAGGTTAAGGCTACGGATCTGCGAGCCGGGGCAGCACTGATACTGGCAGGACTCAGCGCGGAGGGAACAACGGAAATAGAAAACATCGAACATGTTGACAGGGGATATATAGCAATTGCTGAAAAGCTAAAAAACCTTGGAGCAAATGTTGTAAGGGTGGATGAAGACCAGGCATCTGTAAAGACATAAGCTTGAGATTCAGACCAAAACAATTAAGGAAGCGGAAGCGCAGGTCAAAGTATACGGTATAAATCGCATACTTTTTTTTTATGTGAATATATATTATGAAAAAGGAAATCAGATTTGTTTTCTCGACTATTCTGAAATAAATGGCGCTAGCTATTTTATTAGTCATTTAGGGGGGTCTAATGAAAAAGCTGATTTACTACACTGTTTTGATGCTCGCTATTGTCATAATGCTACCTATGACTATAGTAAAAGGGTGCGGCCCCTCATATGTGCCGGAACAACCTTCCCAAGAACAAGAAAAAGGAAAAGAGAAGGTCGCCAAAATTGCACACAAAATTACCGTTTACAACCCATCATTGGACAAGACAGATGAAATGGATCTGGATGAATACATCAAGGGGGTTGTGGCTGCCGAAATGCCGGCTGATTTTGCATTAGAAGCACTAAAAGCGCAGGCGGTTGCGGCGAGAACCTTTGCTTATGGACGCATGACGGGAGTTTACAAATCAAAGCAGGACACCCACGAGGGTGCGGATATTTGCATTAATTCCGCACACTGCCAGGCATGGATGAGCAAAGAAAGCGCTTTGAAAAAATGGAGCGTTTTGTTTGCAAGTAGAAATTGGGGCAAAATTGAGAAAGCTGTTGATGAAACATCGGGAATGATTGTTGTATACCAGGGAAGCATCGCAAATACACTGTTTCACGCAAGCAGCTCCGGCAAGACCGAGAATGCTGAGGATGTATGGTCAGGTGTGAGCGTACCCTACCTTCGTAGTGTGGAAAGTGAGGGGGAAGAAGCCTCGAAAGGATATGTTACTTCTATTTCCCTGGGAATAGATCAAATAAGCGAAAAGCTTCAGGAGGCATATCCGGAAAGTGTATTTGGTGAAGAGTTATTTGAGAGCATTAGAATAACGGATTACACCACAGGCGGGAGAGTAAAAGAAATAAAGGTCGGGGACATTACTATGAGGGGCACCCAGTTCAGGACACTGTTTGGCCTGCGATCGGCTTGCTTCACAATTGAGCCGGCAGAAGATGACATGCTTAAAATCACCACAACAGGGCATGGTCATGGGGTTGGGATGAGCCAGTGGGGTGCGGATTCGCTGGCAAAAAAGGGCGGAACCTATAGGGAAATTCTCCGGCATTATTACACCGGTGTCGATATTGTATCAATACAGCATTATGAGAGCTTAAAATAGAGCTAAATTCTAAAAAATTTCATCTCAATATGTATATTGTTGCCATATGCGGAAACAATATTTTATGGAGGTGGAATCCTAATATGAAAAAGTCGTTTCCAGAAGACAAAGGAACAAAAAAAGGAGTAAAGGAGTTTCTCGAAAAGAAAGGTTTCTATATTGTCCTGTTATTGTGCATAGCGTTTGTGGCCACTACTGCAATAATTGTAGCTACGCGTAACGCTAATTGGCAGCCTGACTATGAGGCAAGAGATTTTACAGATCAATCGAAGGACGGGTTAATCACGGAGGATGCGCCATTAGATGATTCGGCGCTGCTTAATGGCAATGAACCTGAGGATACTCAGGCATCTGCAGCATCGAATAAACCCGGTATAGGCGATCCTGCTTCAATTACCAATACTGATGGTGATAATGCGGCTGTAATCGGTGATGACACTGCGAAGAAAGACCCGAAAACAACGCCGGAGGAAAAAGACCTGCCAGAAAAGAAAGCAGATCCCAAGCCTAAAAAAAATACTCCTGTGAAGCGACAGAGCTTCATAATGCCTGTTAACGGTAAAATAACACTGGAATTTGCCAAGGACAGGCTGGTTTATTCAAAGACTCTTGAGGACTGGCGTGCACATCTTGGTGTTGATATCGCATCGGATAGAGGTACACCGGTGAAGGCAGTTTCTGATGGTGTAGTATGTGATGTCCGAAATGACCTGTATTATGGGATTGCCGTGGTAATTGATCACGGAGATGATATCAAGTCTCTATACAGGAATCTTGCCTCGGATGATATGGTGGCCGTGAATCAGAAGGTCAAGCAAGGCGAAGTAATTGGCAGCATAGGTAATACTGCGATGGATGAATCATCTGAACAGCCGCATCTTCATTTCGAGGTACTTAAAAATGATATCATTGACGATCCAATGGAGTATCTTCCCGGGATGCCGGTAGAATAAGTAGTTGGAGCTTACCGGATACTACTCCTATAGAGATTAGGCGAGTGTAATTTAGCTAATATTGCTCAATTATATTCGCCTTATTTTTTCTTCCCCATTTAATTCATATAGCGGCCATACAAGGCATATATATACTGTAGATGTGTAAAGAAGCCGCTGACGCGGTTTAATTTCTGAAAGACAAGGGGCTCCCATTGCCTTCATATACACACTATTTTTACGCATTCTCCACAGTATGACTTGAAGAGGGGGTATACATAATTGAAGGAATATATTGAAGAGAGGGCAATAGAACTGGCCAACTACATTATTGAAAAGAAAACGACTGTCAGGGCAGCGGCTAAGCAATTCGGCATAAGTAAAAGTACCGTACATAAGGATGTCACAGAAAGGCTGATTAAAGTGAATTCTGAGCTGGCTGACAG
>CAYOKA010000111.1:0-7158 GCA_964404395.1 uncultured Oscillospiraceae bacterium
TTATAAGCTACACCTTCAACATTTCGCACCATCAGTAAAGGGCCGGCAACTTCGGCTATAGAACGATATTCCCTCAACATGCTTAATCACCCTCCTTTGAAAGTAGTGCATCCATCTGCTCTGACAGTTCCTTTTCAATCTCATCTAATTCCTGTTCAATGCTATTCTGAGGAATATTTTTCGCACGACCTATTCTTTCTCTAACCGGAAGTTCAAAAAGTTTCCTCAAATCCACATTATTCTTCACGGCATCCTGAGCCATATAGTAGTATGAAAGTATCAACCTCAGCATTCTATACTGCTTGCTCATCGCCGAATAGGTATCTATCTCGTGGAATGCATCTTGGTGAAGGAAATCTTCGCGTATAGAGCGTGCAGCTTCCATAGTAACCCTATCTCTGGCGGACAAAGCGTCTACGCCTACTAATCTGACGATTTCATCCAGCTCAGCTTCTTCCTGGAGTATTCTCATCATATCGGCACGATAGCCGTTAAAGTCCCTGGAGATATTGTCATTGTACCAGTCCGTCATTTTATCGGTATACAGAGAATAACTGGTCAGCCAGTTAATTGCCGGAAAGTGACGGCTGTACGCAAGGTTGGAATCAAGTCCCCAGAAAACCTTGACTATTCTAAGTGTTGCCTGTGTAACAGGCTCAGAAATATCACCGCCCGGAGGAGAAACAGCCCCGATTGCCGAAAGAGAACCCAGGCGTCCTTCCGATCCTATTGTGACAACCCTTCCTGCACGCTCATAAAATTGAGCAAGACGAGAAGAAAGATAGGCGGGATAGCCTTCTTCACCCGGCATTTCCTCAAGACGCCCGGACATCTCACGCAGAGCCTCAGCCCAGCGGGAGGTTGAGTCGGCAAGAAGAGCTACGGAATAACCCATATCACGGAAGTATTCCGCAATGGTTATTCCGGTATAAATAGACGCTTCACGAGCCGCAACCGGCATATCCGAAGTATTCGCAATCAAAACCGTTCTCTTCATGAGAGACTCTCCGCTTTTGGGATCCTTCAGCTCCGGGAACTCCATAAGAACGTCAGTCATTTCGTTGCCGCGCTCACCGCATCCAATATAAACAACCAGGTCAGCATCAGACCATTTTGCCAGCTGGTGCTGCACAACAGTCTTGCCGCTTCCAAATGGACCCGGGATTGCAGCTACTCCCCCTTTTGCTATAGGGAACAGTGTATCAATGATTCTCTGCCCGGTAATCAAAGGCTCATCAGGTGACAGCTTTTCTTTATATGGCCTCTCCCTTCGAACAGGCCATTTTTGCATCATCTGTAGATTCTGAGTCCTACCATCAGCTGTTTTAATAACTGCTACAGTTTCCTCAATGGTAAACTCCCCTTCATAGATAGCCTCAATACTACCCTCAAGCCCTACAGGCATCATAATCCTATGTTCAAAAATATTGTTTTCCTGAACCGTTCCCAGAATATCTCCTGCAACTAACGAATCCCCCACTGCTGCAACCGGCTCAAACCGCCACTTTCTATCGCGGTTCAGTGCAGGAATGGTAATACCTCTGGTAATATTGCTTCCCACGGCTTCACGCATCGCTTCCAGAGGGCGCTGTATCCCGTCGAATATGTTCTCCAGCAAGCCGGGCCCAAGTTCCACACTGAGCGGTACTCCGGTGGTTACAACCGGGCTACCCGGCTTCAGACCTGATGTTTCCTCATAAACCTGTATTGATGCCCTATCCCCGTGAATCTCCAATATCTCGCCAATTAGCTGCTGCTCGCTGACACGTACTACGTCGAACATATTGGAATCTCGCATTCCTTCGGCTATTACCAAAGGTCCCGACACCTTACTTATCCTTCCATGGCTCAACCAATATCCCTCACTTTCAGTACAGGCTGCTTGCTTATTCGGCAAACAACCTGATTAGTATCCTAACTACTCATCCCGGAAAAGAATGTCGGCTCCCACTGCCTTTTCGACACACTTTTTCACGCCCTGCATACCAATTCCCAGACTTCCTTGAATTCCTGGGATAGGTATGATTGCCGGAAAACGCCTTTCCCGGTATTGATCAATTTCATTCCTTATATTAGCCGCTGTCTGCTCGGTAACATAAATCACTGCATACTGATCCTCAGCCAATTCCGACAGAGCCTTGGCCGCCTGCTCCTTGTTTTCCACCGGGAAAACAGAGAAGCCAAGAGCAATAAATCCCAGTACAGCGTCTTTTTCTCCTATTACACCGATTTTATACATAGCATTCCCGCAACCTTTCCCGAATCAAATCAACAGACAGCTTGTTGATTTTAGCGGTCATAATGATTCTGACATTTTTGATTTCGGCTTCCTTCGCAAAAAGATATGCAATCAAAGGCTCCACACCCATTGTTACCATTTTTGCTCCCTGTATATACTCCATAATATAATCGTCCAACAGCTTTTCAAGCTCTAAACTGGTTTTCGTGCTTTTAGACATTTCCCAGCCTTTCTCAACCACATCTGCGTATTCACTGTTGTGAAGCTGCTCTACAAAGTCATCAATAGATTTTCCACTACTTCCAAAATAGACTTTTTCACGAATC
The DNA here is from genome assembly GCA_964404395.1 of uncultured Oscillospiraceae bacterium. GTDB lineage: Bacteria > Bacillota > Clostridia > Acetivibrionales > DTU013 > JAAYBT01. The sequence goes on from CAYOKA010000111.1 coordinate 2,566, forward strand.
GTTCCATGCTTCAAAAGTATTTTTTGTATAAAATCCCATGACTTATTCAAAAATCTGGCTCGTATAAACATCTTTATATTAGTGGTATCCGTTATCAATTCAGCAAGTCTGTGAAGAAAAGGGCTTTTGATTTCGTTCAAATCAATCACCAACTGATGATAAGATGCCTTATCCAATATTATATCCACTATCTGAGGATCATGAGTCTTTGAGAATAGCTCACGTGTTTGTTCGATAGCCTCCTGCATTATTGGTGTGAATTCGCTATAATCCCGTTCCCTGATCATGCTTACGACAGCTTCCTTGTCGATCGTCCCTGTATCCATCAAAATAGCAGGCATTTCCTTCTGTGAAAACTCCGCCTTTAGCACTACCTTGATATTGAAAAAATCATGTCTTCTTTGGAAGGCTTTCACCAGGTCCGGCTGTGGCGCTATTTCCAGTAAAAGCATATAGCATTTCATCATCTCATCTGCCAGCAGCTCTTCATAAGCAAATACACCGGCAGTATTCTTGCCGGGTATGCCGTACTCAGCTTCCGTCAGCACTTTATAAGCCTCCTCAGCCGTAGACGCATCAAGCATCCTATCGAAGTGGCTTTTCCCAAGCAGCTTCGTTTCTCTCACCCTGATACGGGCAGAGGCATATGCATAATCATCTTCTCTAATCCTTAACATCATTATCCCTCAATAACAGTCTGCGGTAATAGCTGATTTGATTATCAATCACTGAACAGCATCCTTACCACTTCATTTTCAAGCTCAGTCCGTAGCATACCAAACAATATTTCAAATGTACTGTTTATCTCCATGGCACCGATTTTTAAAATAAACCCGCCTGTTGTTTTGATGGACTGTTCTGAAAGCTTCACTGTTCCGGCTTTTCCGGAAGCACCAAGACGTTGATTTATATTGCTGATAAACTGGCTGTCAATCCTCTTTGCATCTTTTTCCGAAAGAAGGACCTCTCCTCCATCCTTATCCACAACACCGACAATCAAGCTCTCCAGAAGTTTTTGATATTCAGGATCCGGCAGTCCACAAACCTTCTCCAAAGCGCCACTGAATGCTGCATCAATCATATCCTGTTTTGCTCGAAGAAGCTCTTTGCGCCCTTCCAGGTCAGCTACTGCGATAAGGCGTTTATAAGACTCAGCGCCGTCGGCTTCTGCTTTTTTCAACAGCTCCGCCTTCTTCAGCTCAGCTTCATTGGAAGCCTGATCCATAATACTGGCGGCTTCCTGATTCGCTTGCTCTTCAATAGCAAGAGCTTTGACATTGGCATCCTCTATAATTTTCTCCAGTATCTTTTCAGTTCCCGTCATTTGGAATGCTCCTTTATTATCCTATTGCAATTGCATAAAATCACTATCACTCAAGACATTTCATATTCTGTGCTGCGTTCCGTGGCCTGGAACGTTCGGTATTATCCAATCATCAATATGGACACAATGAGTGACAGAATAGCAAACATCTCAACCATAAGTGCAAGGGTTATTGCACTTCCAAGAGCCTCAGGACGCTTTCCAATTAATTGGATTCCTGATGTTGCGACCTTTCCCTGATAAATAGCTGAAATCCATCCCACGAAGCCAACCGGGATTCCGGCTACTAAAAGGTGGAGCCCTTCCATCAACGCCATGTCGGGTGTAATTTTACCAATGATTAAAAAGGCAATAACAAAACCATAAATTGCCTGTGTACTGGGCAGAGCTTCCAAAATAACAACGGATCCAAACTTGGACGGATCCTCTGTCAAAACCCCTGCACCTGCCTGACCGGCCATTCCAACTCCCTTGGATGAACCGATGCCTGAAACTAAAAATGCGATAGTAGCACCCAGTAAAGCTAACAATTGCCCGTCAATAAATTTCATAGTTTTCAATCCTCCGTTTAGTTTAAATTGATGCGGATAGCAGACGTCTGTCCAGGCAACAGGCCTCTAAACAACCCCATCGGATTTAACTGCAATATATTTTGTATTTGCTTTCAAAGGTTCGAAGGCTTTGCCCCCGCCTGTGAAGAATTTACCATAAAACTCCAAGTATTGAAGCCTGCAGGAGTGAACATATGCACCCAGCGCATTAATTGCGAAGTTAATGCTATGGCCTACAAGTAAAACAGCTGCCATCAATATAAACTTGAAAAGCGCCGGGAAGTCAAACATAATACTCATTTGATTCACGATTGAAGCGATTATGCCCGTGGCAAGACCCAGAGCCATCAGCCGTGAATAGGATAGTATATCGCTCATAAAGCCGACAACATCGTAAAGGCTGTAAACTCCTCCAAAGACCTTCGTAAAAATATTCTTATTTCCGCGCCCCTGAGTGAGAATCATGAAAATGGCGCCGATAACAGCTAAATATTTGCCAATGGCAACCAGGGGTAACACTGCCGTTACATTAACCTCAGGTACATAAGGCAACAGTATCACGATGACTCCCGTGTAAAAAAGATATCTGGGCGCAACAGCTAAAATTGCATCTAAATATTTTTTCTTTCTAATGAGGTTTGCCGCCTGCATGGCAAAACCCGCATATAAATGAATCACACCGAAAAGTAGCGACCAGCTAAGGAATAATTCGGGCGTTTCGACCGGATTGAGCCACAGACCATACTTTGTAAGGGCATCTATTCCAAACCAGCTTCCAAACATGACTCCCCAAAAGACCGTAGCAAGGCCGCAGTAAAAGAGCAGCTTGGCAAATTTACGTGTTCCGTCCTCAAGCTTAAAGCGCTTTAGAACAAATCCCGCCGCCAAAGCCATAATTAAGCCGTAGCCTCCGTCTGACAGCATGAGGCCGAAAAATATAATAAAAAATGGAGCCATTACAGTATTTGGATCAATTTCACGGCTGCTCGGAAGGCTGTACATGTTGGAAACCGGTTCGCCCGCTTCCGCAATCCCCTTATTCTCAAGAAGCACGGGAAACTCCTCATCCTCACCGGGTTCTGAAATAGTTACACTGAGAATATATGTGGATTCAAGGTATTCCTTGGCTTTTTGCGCAATTTCTTCAGGTATCCAACCATTAATCAGAAAAACCCTCTGGGTCTTCAATACCCTTCCCGCGGCTTCTATCCGTGATTTCTCCATACCAAGGCTATCATACAATGCTTCCAGAGAAGCTATGTCATTAGTGTGGCTTTTAATCTGCTCGTTTGCCTTTTCTCTCTCTGCCTCAATTTCCCTGATACGCGCCTGTAGTTTATGAATATTTTCACTGGCTGTACCGGATAGCCCAGTAAAAAACGCCTTAGCAAACCCATAGGTTTTTAGAGAGGATAAGCACTCCTGCTCAGAATCCCGATGGTAGACTACAAAAACATAGTGTTGGTCCTTATCACTTTCGATGATATGCATTTGTGAGTAGACCGCATTATTAGTTAAATCATTTTCTACCTTTGATAAATCAATAGACCCTGGAATCGTTCCAGGTAAGACAATGGTCTTCAAAGTACCGGTGACTTCCAGCGGTACTCTGTGGTCTCTCCAGGGAAGAAGATAGGAAACCAGATTATTCAGCTTGTTTTCTTCATTTCTCAGCTTAACAAGGTTTTCTTCCTGCTCCCTTATGTTTTTAACAGTGCGCCATATAGTATCTTTTTCTTCTAATATAATTTTCAGCTCTGATTCACTGATTTCGCGACGGCCTTGGAACAAGCCTTTCTTCACGGGAGAATACTTGCTTAAGCTGTCCAAAGCAGTATGAACATCAGCAATTTTACTTTCAATGTCAGATATTTCAGTCTGTACATTAGGATTGTGTGCCAGATCCAGGTATTCTTCCGTATCCACTACACTTATCTCTACCGCTCCAATATCCATCAAGCTGTGAATTAGTGCCTCGCGTTGGCCTTCCATTCCCAGCATCGTAATCTTATTCATCTTGACAATCACGGGTTCACAATCCTTCCAACTATGAAATCCACTGCATCATTGAGCTTATCGCTCGACTTTTCCTTTATTTCATCACATTGGGCTTGTATTTGTTCCTTTATACCCTCAATATCTCTATATGCCTTCTCCTCAGAAGCATTAATCAGCTTCACAGCCTCATCTTCAGACTGGGCTAACGCTTTGATCTTCAAATCCGATGCATTCCTTCTTGCGTCTGCGATGGTATCCCTCGCTTTCTGTATGGCCTGCGCCTCGATTTGCTCAGCCCGATATTCGGTTTCTTTAATCTCCTTCAATATGGCAACAGACATCCTTCCACCTCCTACGCACTTATAAACACCGCTACTATTATAACATTGATAATAACTTAATCAAGGATTATTCCAAACCGAAATAGTATTCTTTGTCGATTGTCGTATTCCCCTGTCGTTACTAGCCGCAATCCTTCTGAGCATTTCATATTTTCCGCTGCTTGCTCAAATACTCATCTATCGCCTCCGCAGCCTTTTTGCCGGCCCCCATAGCCAGTATTACAGTCGCAGCTCCGGTAACGGCATCTCCTCCAGCATATACGCCGTCTATGCTGGTAGCCCCGGTATCCTCGTTAACAATGATGCCGCCCCATTTCTGCGTCTCAAGATTAGGAGTAGTGGCTTTTATCAGAGGATTAGGCGACTGGCCTATTGCCAT
>CAYOKA010000112.1:0-4272 GCA_964404395.1 uncultured Oscillospiraceae bacterium
GGTAAAAAAGTGGTTAACCACGTTAAATGGTTAACCACTTTACACCGATATACGTATTAATCCATAGAATCATAACGAGCCTGGACAATGGAGAGATACTCTTCATAGCCTAATGCCTTAAGTTCATTAATATATGCGTCCCACTGGGCATCGTCGTTGGGGTCTTTGACTCCGGTGACGAACTCAGCCAAAGCATTGCGCGTGTAGTCCTTAAGGTCTGTGTCTATCTCAGACAGCCTTCTTGCATCATCAGGCATGAAGTATAGCTTGCCGTTGTGACACATTTCCACTGGAGGCTTGTAAGGAGCGTAGTGATTAACAGTGGCGTTCCACAGATACTGCTGCAGCTCATAAGGATCGTCGCCCTTAACTCCGTTGTTGTCAAAATCGTTGTAAGTCGGGCCAATCTCATTCCAGTGAGAGGAGTTGATCTGTCCCCATGCAAGTACGGGAATGTATGAAGCCGGATCGCCGTCAACACCCATCTCGCCGCCGGAGGGGATGGTGTAGTCTACACCGGGCTCACCAAGACGATTCCTCATGGATACTTCGCGCGAGTACATGAAATCGGCGAACCTGAAAGCTACCTCAGGGTTTTTGCAGGCGCTGGTAATAATAAATTCGTTGATGTAGTAGCTTCCAAACGGGTCGTAGTAGCTGTACTGAACACCAGCCGGGCCCTTTAGCGGAGGAAGTGGATTATACTCTCTGACTCTTTCGCCCTCCATGGATGACCATAAGAATGTACCGCCGCCAGGAGCAAGTCCGACAAGAGCAATCTCTTCATTGTCAAACAGCTGTTGCAGCTGGGAGTTATCCTGAGTATAGGTAGCAGGATCAAGCAAGCCTTCCACTGTACAAAGCCTGTTCATATATTTCAGGCCTTCACGGTATGCATCTTTATCATAGCAGGCTTCGAATTTGCCGTTATCCAGATAATAAGGAGAGCTCCTGCCGTATTTAATGAAAGAATTCAGGATAAATTCTTCGGGGTATGTATTCCAGCCGTTAGTGGCACCCATAAATGCAATCTCGTCATTCTTACCGTTACCGTTGGGGTCATCGTTTTTAAAGGCTTTTAATACATTAGCGAGCTCTTCTGTTGTTGTAGGCATTTTGAGGTTAAGGTTATCCAGCCACTTCTGGTTTATCCAGGCACGGCGCGACATAGCATTCGGCTCGGATAGAACAACCTTGGGCAATGAATACTCATGGCCATCCGGCAGCTTCATCAGCTGTTCGATAAGGGGATCTTCAGCGCGTCTTTCGGCATACCAGTGCGCATGTTTGGCAATCATTTCGTCCAGCTGCAGGAACAAGCCCTGGTCAGCCATATCGGACACGACCTCGTTTGTCATGCCGCTGGGTATCATAAAGATATCAGGGATGTCAACCTGGGTGGAAAGCATCAGGTTTACACGCTGGATAGCGTCCTGTGAAGGAACAGTAATCCAGTCAACACTAACGCCAGTCTGCTCCTTCATGTAAAGAGTCATTTTGTTGTTGACGTATTCCTCGACGTTTTCATGCTGTGCAATCAGAATGGACAGTGTTACAGGCTCCTTTACGATAGGTAACTCGCCTGCGGGGGTAACAGAAACCCCTCCATAAGATGATGGGATGAGTCCGTCGGCACCGGGTGTCGGCGCAGTAGCCTGAGTTTTTTCTCCGCCGGCTGTCTTGTCGACAGGAGCTTTGCCGGCAGGTGAGCAGGCAGACAAAAGTGCCAGCACCATGACGACACTCAGCATAAATGCCAAAAATCTTTTCATTGTGAATTCCTCCCTTTTATAATTAATAGCTATATTTGTCAGACACACTAGTGCGCCTGTAACAAATCAATGTGAATAAAGACCGGTGAATAAGGTTAACCCTTTACGGCACCTATCATTACGCCCTTTACAAAGTATTTGGCGACAAAGGGATAAGCCAGCATAAAGGGCACGCTTGCCACAACTATGAGCGCATACTTGAGTAGCTGTGCCATACCTTGCTTGGCCTGGTACAGCAGTGGGTCGCCTATGATTTCGTTGACTTGATTTAGAATGAGTATGTCACGAAGGATTATCTGAAGCGGGAATTTGGACTTATCAGTTATATACAAAAAGGCTTGGAAGTAGGAGTTCCAGTGTCCAAGACCATAGTACAAGACCAGTACTGCAATTATGGCCTTTGACAGGGGCATTGCTATCTGGATGATAAACCTGGTATGGCTCAAGCCGTCCAATTGCGCTGCCTCTACCAGCTCTTCAGGTATAGTGGTTTCAAAGAATGTACGGCAGATGATCACGTTAAATATATTCAAAGCTACGGGGATGATCATTACTGCACGGTTATTTATTAGGCCGAGCTTTGCTGTAAGCAGGTATGATGGAATTAGTCCTCCATTAAAAAGCATGGCAAAGGTAAATATAAAGAGCAGGATACGGCGTCCCGGCATGTTTTTGCGGGAAAGCGGGTAAGCAGCAGCAACAGTCATCACTATATTTACAAATGTGCCGACAACCGTGTAAAATATTGTATTTGTAAAGCCGGTGACTATAGCTTTATGGCTGAAGACTTCCTCAAAGCCCCTCAGCGAAAAGTCAACAGGGAAGAACACCACCTGCCCTTTAGACACAGCCGTGGGGGATGAGAATGCGGAGCTCAATATATACATAAGGGGGTAGAACACTATTAATGCGGCCAATAGCATGAGTCCGTCATTAATTAAGTTGAACACCTTATCTTCAAATAAAGCTTTGGGTTTTGTACTTCTTTTTTTATTGAGTGTTTGAATGTCTGACATATCTCTATTCTCCTTTCACATCCGGGGCTTTTGCGATGTAACCTTAATATAGATTAGCTGCACAATATATGGTGCTGCGGAACTCAAAACATGATACATCGCAAAATGCCCTACTCATAATTTTCTACCATAGGCTGGTTTCATTTATTTTCGAATTGATTTGATTAACAATCGCAATGAGCACAAGGTTTATGATTGCGTTAAATAGTCCTATAGCAGCAGCGTATGAGAAGTCCGGTGCAGGTGCCGCCGGGCCTGCCCTATAGACATAGGTGGAGATAATTTCGGAGGTGCCTTTGTTTAGGTCGTTTTGCATAAGGAAGGCTTTTTCGAAACCAACATTCATTATATTGCCCATTCTAAGAGTAAGCATTATTGCAATGGTGGGCAGTATACTGGGCAAGTCTATATACCACATGCGCTGGAAGCGGTTTGCACCGTCTACCAGTGCTGCTTCGTGAAGTCCTGGATCAATAGATGATAAGGCCGACAGATATATTATTGCTGTCCAACCGGTGCCTTGCCAGATACCACTCCATACATAAATGCTTCTAAAATATTCCGGCCGTCCCATGAAATCTATTTCCGTACCGCCAAGGGCAGTTATGAAATGATTAACCATGCCTACTTTAGGTGAGAGAAACTGAATAATAATGCCAACCATGACTACTGTTGATATAAAGTAGGGCATGTATGTAATAATTTGAACAAACTTTTTAAACCTTGGCTTAAGGCAATTGTTTATCAGTATCGCCAAAATTATCGGGAAGGGGAACCCCATAACGAGATCGTACATGCTGATAGCGAGGGTATTCGTAACTACTCTTTCAAAGTTGTAGCTTTTGAAGAATTTGATAAAATTGGTCAGTCCCACCCATGGGCTCCCGGTGATTCCTTTTAGAGGAGAAAATTTTCTGAAAGCAATCTGTACACCGTACATCGGGTAGTAGTGAAATATCAGCAGCCATACTAAAGGGACTGCCATGATTACATATAGTTCCCAGTTGAGTTTAAGTCTGTGGCGCAAGCTTTTCCATTGTTTAGTCCTAAATACTTTTCGTGACACTGTCAGAGCTTCGTTTTTAGTGCTAACACGCAAGATTATCCACTCCTTCATCACAGCATAGTAAAATTGAGCTGACGTTTGAATTTTGGTAAATCGATTTGTTGTTCTGATGACCTTATATTAATTACCCGGGGGTCTTATTGTCAATTGGATATTCTTATGATTAGTGGATAATCTTGCTATTGATGTGAGTTCTGGTTTTTAATGGGTATTCGCGGCTGTGGATATTTTTATGATTAGTGGATTTTCTTATGATAGAAAGCGGTCGGCTACGAGTAAATATCAGAGTAAGCGTGCCAAAGAAAAGCTTGGAAATGATAGTTCCATTTTCCAAGCAAATAGTATAATACCATGCTGCTTATTTCAATTGGAAATTGTTAGGATTAATGGATAATATTATTATTTAGTTATTTTGGGG
>CAYOKA010000112.1:4372-7149 GCA_964404395.1 uncultured Oscillospiraceae bacterium
TCAATTGGAAATTGTTAGGATTAATGGATAATATTATTATTTAGTTATTTTGGGGACAAGAAAAATAGGAGCCGCATAAAGCGAAAGGCTCGCATGCGGCTCCTTGAGATCATTGAGGTGAAATACTTCGTTACTCGATTAGCTCTATCTAATTTTAAACTTCTTAAGCTTGACTTCCAGCTCCTGAACAAGATCGTTCATCTGCTCTGCGGCTAAATTCATATCATCGATTTCTTTTAGCTGTTGTTCAGTGGTTGCTGCGACCTCTTCGCTGGAAGCGGCAGTCTCCTGTGAAACAGAGGAAATGTTCTCAATTGCGGTTGCAACCTCATCCTTATCAGTCTGCATCTTTGAAACGGCTCCATTGATATCCTTGATCTTTTGGACAATTGCTTCAATACCGTTAGCTATATCAGTGAAAGCCTTGTTTGTACTATCCACTGCAGTATTTTGATCCTGTGAAACTTTCCTCATCATTTCCATAGATTCGATAGCCAGAGTGGATTCTTCACTAATACTCTCCATAAGGTGCGTTATTTCCTCGGTAGACTGTCTGCTCTGGTCTGCCAGCATTCTGACCTCTTCTGCAACTACTGCGAAGCCTTTACCTGCTTCGCCGGCTCTGGCGGCTTCTATTGCTGCGTTCAAAGCCAACATATTAGTCTGCTCTGCAATGTCCTCAATGGATTGTACAAACATACCGATGTTTTTAGTTGTATTTGTTAGGTTCTCTACAACGGAGAATATTCGCTCTGTAGAATTGGAGCTTTCCTCCGACTTATCACGCAATACATTAACAGACTCAAAACCGATATTGTTCAGATTGTGGATGCTGTTTGTCTCCTCCATTATGCTGCCATAGCTCTGATAAACAAAGTCGATCTGTTCCGAAAGGTTATCAACTAAACGGACACCTTGCTGTGCTTCTTGGGCCTGGTTTGATGCGCCCTTGGCTATTTCATCCACGGTTCTGGATATTTCCGTTGTGGATGCTGCTGATTTATTGGCAGTTGCACTTACTTTTCTTGATGCTTGCACTATAGACATAGACATAGTAAAAAAGCCGTCAATTAGAGTCCTTATATCACTTAATACTGAGTTGATGCAGGAGGCTGTACCGGCAAGTGTTCCAAAGGATTTCGGTTCCAGGAATTTAGAATAATCGCCGTCCTTTACGACCTCCAGTTCGTTTTCAAAGCGCTCAGCCACTTTCTTTATAACGAGGCTATTGGTGAATTTCATCACCTGTGAGGTCACAATAGCAGTGATAAATACAAATACCGCCTGCCAATAAAGCCTTGTAATTAATACAAAGATAGCGCTCATTATTAAACCGGTAACAATTAAGGCTAAACTGTTCAATTTGCCTGTTTCAACAAAGCCTCCTTGTTTACCTTTTGACCCGGAAAAACTTTTTTTTGCCATATCCATCCTCCTCAGGTTCCAGTATAATATTTAAGATTCCAGTTTACGTAAGGTTCTAATCCACATACTACTTATTTCGCTATTACTTGACAAAATCCTTCTTGTATCGCCGGTTTTGGAATAAATTGTTGAAAAGTTTTTGTTGACATCAAGTGTATGATTGTATACAATAATACAAATATACAAAAGCAACATGTCGGAGGGAACCAAAATGCTGGAATTCAACAAGAGAACTAATACTTTGGAACAGTCACAATATCTCTATTCGTTACAGGATGTCGCTACTCCCAACCTGTACAGGGAGATATACAGCTATGATGAGATTCCAAAGTGCGCATTTAATCATAGAAGGGTACCCATGTATCCTGCCGATAATATTTGGATTACAGATACCACCTTTAGGGATGGACAGCAATCCAGAGCACCCTATACGGTAGAACAGATTGTCAAGCTGTATGACATGCTCCACAGGCTGGGTGGCCCAAAAGGGATCATTAGGCAGAGCGAATTTTTCCTATACAGCGACAGAGATAAGGAAGCGGTCTATAAGTGCCAGGAAAGAGGTTATAAGTATCCTGAGGTTACAAGCTGGATCAGGGCGACTAAAAATGATTTTCAGCTAGCCAAGGACATGGGAATGAAGGAAAGCGGAATATTGGTAAGCTGTTCCGACTATCACATCTTTAAGAAGCTTAATATGACAAGAAAGCAGGCTCTTGACCATTATATGGGTATCATAGAAAGTGCTATAGAGGTAGGGATCAAACCTCGCTGTCACTTTGAGGATATTACAAGGGCTGATTTCTACGGTTTTGTTGTGCCCTTTGCACTGGAGCTTAGAAAGCTGAGCGAGGATAGCGGCGTACCTATCAAAATTAGAGCATGTGACACACTGGGCTATGGAGTTTCCTATCCGGGAACCGCATTACCCAGAAGTGTTCCGGGGGTTATATATGGTCTAAGACATCATGCGGGCTTCCCAAGTGAATTGCTTGAATGGCATGGGCATAACGATTTTTACAAGTCTGTTTCAAATTCAGCAAGCGCATGGATGTACGGAGCCTCAAGCGTAAACTGCTCCTTGCTGGGGATTGGTGAAAGAACGGGAAATACTCCTCTTGAGGCCATGGTAATTGAATATGCTCAGCTCCGTGGAACGACTGATGGCATGGATACTACGGCAATTACTGAAATTGCGGAGTACTATGAAAAAGAGCTGGGATATCAGATCCCGCAAAGAACACCTTTCGTCGGCAGGCATTTCAATGTGACGCAGGCAGGTATTCATGCTGATGGTCTATTAAAGGATGAGGAAATATACAACATTTTCAATACGGACAAATTATTGAGAA
>CAYOKA010000113.1:0-6946 GCA_964404395.1 uncultured Oscillospiraceae bacterium
GTTGCAATAGCGAATGTGCATTATGAGCCCTTCGGCATTTATGCCGGAAAAACAGCTTCTTTTGATGAGCTGGCTGATGGCGCGATTATTACAGTCCCCAACGATGGTACAAATGAGGCTCGTGCCCTTATGCTTCTTGAAGCTCAGGGACTCATCACACTAAAGGAAGGTGCAGGCTTTTCAGCAACCATTTTAGACATTGAAGATAATCCTAAAAATCTCGACATAGTGGAGTTGGAAGCGGCTCAGCTTACTTTGTCATTGCAGGATGTAGATATGGCTGTAATCAATGGCAACTTTGCGATACAGGCAGGTCTTAACGCCTTAACAGACGCACTGGCAACCGAGGATAAGGATTCCGATGCAGCTCAGACTTATGCAAATATTATTTGCGTGAAGGAAGGAAACGAGAAGAATCCTGCTGTTCTTGAGCTGATTGAGGCGCTTAAGAGTGATAAGGTCAAGGCCTTTATAGAAGAGAAATATGAAGGTGCGGTAGTGCCACTGTTTTAGTCAAATATAAACTTATCAAAATACACCAGGCCGTATATCTTATGAAAGGTATACGGCCTTTTCATGGTGTTGTCGAAAAAAATTTAACCTCATTATCAGCTGTTGAGGGCATTTTGCGATGTACCATGTTTTAAGCTCAGCTATAGAATATATTGCGGGTATGTAAACAGGGCAAAATCATGAAGCAAGATAATGGAAACCAACACATTGATTAAGTAATTCGTCGATATTTTGCGCAAAATTTGGAGTATGGGACTGATAAATCATGCTTTTCTTGAATTATGTTAACCGACTGGCTCAATGAGGTGTGGGGTGTGTTTATTGCAGTGAATCTTGCGGTCAACATGCTCAGCGGGGGGCTGTTCCCCCTGGAGGTTTTTGGAGACACTCTCCAAACGATATTTAACCTCTTGCCCTTTAAATATATTATTTCTTTTCCTATCAATATCATAAACGGTAAGCTGGATTTAAGTCTGGTATGGAACGGCTTGTTTATGCAGCTGCTTTGGATATGTATACTGACAGTGATTGCAGCGTTGATGTGGAAAAGGGGCACCAGGAAATACATTGCCGTTGGAGGTTGATAGAATGGATATTTTTCTAAGCATTAAAAAATACCTGTACATATATTGGATTTTTATTAAGAACTGTGTTATAGCCAGTATGGAATACAGAGCAAATTTTGTGGCGGGTGTTGTATCTGAAGTTGGTTATCTGTTTCCAAAGATGCTCTATATTACTGTTGTTTATAGTGTGGATATACGAGTCAATGGTTTGACCCCAGACTCAATTCTTCTTTTCATTGGGACATATACATTTATAACAGGTGTCATGAGTGCCCATATTTTTAGTAATTACGTAAGGATTTCTGGCTATGTTAGAGATGGCACACTCGATATGTATATTACGAAACCTATATCACTCCAGTTCATGACCACGTTGCGCTATGTTGATTTCAGCGTAGCCATCCCCAACATCTTTGGTGGAATAATAATGATCGTCGTTGCTTGGAGCAGGCTTGGTATAGAGGTTTCTTTTACAAACGTTGCAGGGTATTTGCTTCTTGTTTTTAATGGGTTGCTAGTATCCTATACAATTATTATGAGCATAGCTTTATTGGCTTTTTGGATTATTAATGTACAATCCCTTATGGATATTGTTGTTGCCTTCTGGGATTTTAACACTATGCCCATGGGCATATATGGGAAATGGCTCAAGAGAGTAGGAATTTATGTTATACCGATATTTGTTATATCCAATTTCCCGTGTTTGTTCTTGCTAAGGCAGATGAGTTTTGCTTATACACTGTGGTCTTTTGTAATACCTGTTATTTCTTTTATTGGATTGAGACTTCTTTGGAAGTTTTCAATAAAGAATTATAGCAGTGCAAGCAGTTGAACAGATTCACAACGCTGCTATCATAGTCGATAAATTTCAATTGGGGCATTTTTCGATGCATTTCGGTTGATGTAGAGAACAGAAACTAAGGCGGCCGTGTACCTATGCTCAAACAGGTATGCGGCCCTTTCTTGTTAATTTTGCATTTGTGCGTCTTTCGCAATATATTATAAGAATAAGTTGACTATTAAGATCATTTCAACTAAACTGTATTTAGATGAATATGATAAGAACATGGATGTAAATAGGAACGATTGCGGAGCTGAACCAGCCAATGGGAAATAGAAAAAGTAAAATTAAATATTTTGAGAGTATTCCTGCGGTTCCGAAAAGGGAAATGATATTATCAAGGCTCGGCTATCGCAAGGATATAACTGTACTCCACAGTAATGAGCTGTTGCAGTTAGAAGAAGCGATCCAGCTGGGTGGTAGCTTATGCAAGCCTGCGGGAGCATATTTACTTGTTCCCATAGCATCCTTAAGTGACTGTGAAATAGCCTTGGATAACGGTATACGCTTTCCCAGCCGGAGCCTGGCTAAGCTGCTAAAAGACAGTCTTAGCGTGGTTCTTATGGCTTCGACGGTTGGCAAGGAAGTGACGGAGCGAATTTTCCATGAGGTAAAAAAGGGCGATGCATCCAAGGGTTTAATCATTGATTCTGTTGCATCACAGACTGCCGACGCGACCTTGGATTGGATGGTGAGCTTTCTGGATAAAATACTTGTCAGAGAAGGCAAGAAACTGACGAGGCATAGATACAGCCCCGGATTCGGGGATTTGCCTCTTTCATTTCAGAAGGATATTTTTGATGCTCTTCAGTTGGAAGAGCTTGATATGGCGTTGACGGAGAAATTTATGCTGGAGCCCGAAAAATCAGTCCTGGCAATTGCGGGTGTAGAGGAAAAGGGGAGTTGAAAGGCTTATGAATAAGGCTCAATTTAATGATATGGTATCGGGGAAGGTAATAATTTTGGACGGAGCGACCGGCACACAGCTGCAAAAGCGAGGTATGCCTGCAGGGGTTTGTCCGGAGAAGTGGGTTATAGAAAATCCTGATGCAATTGTCCAGATACAAAGGGAGTATATTGATGCAGGCTCGGATATTATATTTGCCCCTACCTTTGGAGCGAATAGAATAAAGCTTGCAGATTATGATCTGGAGGGTCAGACCATTGAAATGAATCGCAGGCTTGCAGCCCTATCAAGGGAGGCTGCGGGTCAAAGGGCTCTGGTCGCGGGAGATATTGGCTCTACAGGGAGCTTTGTCAAGCCCTTTGGAGATATGCCCTTTGAGGAGTGTGTGAGTGCTTACAAGGAACAGGTTCGTGGATTGCTGGAGGGCGGTGTAGATCTGTTCGCCATTGAGACAATGTTTGACATACAGGAAGCAAGGGCTGCTCTGCTGGCGATAAAGGAGAGCTGTGACCTGCCTGTTTTTGTTAGCATGACCTTTGATGAATCCCGGAGGACACTTACAGGAGCTGACCCGGTTACCGCTCTGATCACGCTTCAAAGCCTGGGAGCAGACGCTTTTGGCTGTAATTGCTCTACTGGGCCTGCCCAGATGGTGGAAATAATAAAAATACTGAAGCCCTACGCCCGAGTACCCCTGTTAGCTAAACCAAATGCAGGGATGCCCAGGCTTGTCAAGGGTAAGACTGTTTTTGATATGGGAGCGGCCGAATTCGGATCATATACAGAAAGCTTTGTTGAAGCGGGAGCTAACTTGATTGGCGGCTGCTGCGGAACCTCTCCGGAATACATCAGTGAGCTATCTCGGCACAGTAGCGGTCTGGAGCCCCGTAGTGTGGAGTGTAAACCATACAGTGCAGTTACTTCCTCAAGAAAAACTGTATTTTTTGGAGCTAATAACCCAGTAGTCGTTGTGGGTGAGAGGATTAATCCTACGGGTAAAAAGGTTCTTCAAGCGCAGCTGAAGGATGGCTCGACCCATGAATTAAGGAGACTTGCACTGGAACAGACCGATAAGGGCGCACAGATACTGGACGTAAATGTTGGAATGCCGGGCGTCGATGAAAAGGAAGCAATGATTAATACAATAGAGCTCTTGGGTGGAATCACCGATGCCCCCCTCAGCCTTGATTCCTCGTCGCCGGAGGTGCTTGAGGCTGCTTTGAGAATTTATCCCGGGAGAGCTTTGATTAATTCCATATCAAATGAAAAAATTAAGCTTGAAAAGCTGCTTCCTGCAGCTGCGAAATATGGGGCAATGTTTGTGCTTCTACCCCTTAGCGATGATGGAGTTCCGCAGACCGCGGTGGAGCGGCAGGGGATTGTGAAAAGTGTATTTGAAGCAGCTGCTGAGTATGGTTATGAGAAGAATGATATTGTCGTGGATGGACTGGTCATGACCGTATCCTCCAATCAGGAAGCGGCGGCAGAGACATTGAAGCTGATCGAATGGTGCAGCTGCGAGTTTGGCTGTGCTACCATTGTCGGGCTTTCAAATGTATCCTTCGGATTGCCTGAAAGAGGCCGGATAAACGCTGCCTTTCTGTCCATGGCTATAGGCAGGGGACTTACAATGGCTATTGCTAACCCCTCCAACGATTTGCTTATGAGTACTAAAATGGCCTGTGATGTTTTAACGGCTAAGGATGTTGGCAGCAGAAATTACATTTCATACTTCAATAGCCTTGAGAAGCCGTTAAACGGCCCGGATCAACATGTCAGGGCAGATGAGACCGGAGGAGATAAAAATGCAGGAGCTAAAGCAAGTGGTGAAAAAATATATGATGCAGTTATGAAGGGTGATAAGGACGGAATCCCGCTACTTATTGATAAAGGCGTAAATGAGGGTATAGCTGCGGACGATATTGTGGATAAATTTCTCATACCGGCCATAAATGAGGTTGGCAGGCTTTTTGATGAGAAGAAATACTTTCTTCCCCAGCTTATTCAAAGTGCGGAAGCTATGAAAAAGGGATTTGACTGCGTGGAGCCGCTATTAGTCAAAGCCAAAGAGAATAAAGCTGCCGACTCAAGCCTAAAGACCGGTGCCGATACTGAGAAAGAGGCGAAGGAGACTAAGCAGAACGACAAGGATGTAATTGTACTTGCTACCGTGAAGGGCGATATCCATGATATTGGTAAAAACATTGTTGGGCTGATGCTTAAAAATTATGGTTTTGAGGTTTATGATCTGGGGAAGGATGTCAGTGCAGAAAAAATCGTGGAGGAGGCCAAGCTTTCAGACGCAGCAATCATCGGTTTGTCGGCCCTGATGACGACAACGATGGTGGAGATGAGAAATGTGATAGAGCTGGCAAGGGAAGAAGGATTGAAATGCAGCTTCATGGTCGGCGGTGCTGTTGTTAATGAGGATTATGCCAGGGAAATTGGTGCCGACGGATATGCAAAGGATGCCTATGAGGCGGTAAAGCTTGCAAAAAGGCTTGTTGGTGGCATTAAGAAAGCATAATGCCCATATCATCATAAAGCACATATAAAACACATATAAAGCAAACAATGTGATTAGTATATAGAAATCGGGGTATAAATTTATTAATCACTTAAAACAATATGCATCGAAGGTAATGCATATTCTTTTTTGAAAATGGAGGTATGAATGATGAATGAACTGTCAGTATATCGTTGTCAGAAATGTGGGAATATTGTTATGCTTTTGAAGTCAGGTGGAGGGACTCTTACCTGTTGCGATCAGGAGATGACAAAGCTAAAGGCAAATACTGTCGATGCTTCCCAGGAAAAGCATGTACCTGCGCTTAAGGTTGAAGGCGGGAAGCTAAAGGTAGATGTAGGCACAGTGTTACACCCGATGGTAGCGGAGCATTTTATTGAATGGATTGCAATGGTCGAGGGTAATAGGGTTGAGCTTGTTTACCTGAAGCCCGGAATGGAGCCAAAGGCTGAATTTATATATAGGCTCGGAGAGGACGCCATTCTTTACACAGGTAAGGATGACGAAGTCGTTCCCAACTGTGAAGCCGCTCCCTGTAATTTTGTCTGTAAGGATAAACCCGCCGATAAGGTTGTTGTCTATGAATACTGCAATCTTCACGGCCTTTGGAAAGCTGAGCTGTAGTAAAAGCAATCAAGGCGCAGTGTAATACTGCGCATAAAATACAATACTGCGGTGATTGTGCACGGCGCGGTGTCAACAATAGTCTGAATGATTAACGGCGTCTGTCGCACTCATCGCGGTATTGACAACCGCTACAGCCCCTGCAGCTACTTTTGCTCCTGCGCATATACCGCAGGGTAAGAAACACAAGTGCAAAAACTATTGCCAGAAGTATATAATCAATTACCCTCATATCAAATCTCTCCTAACTAAACAAATAGGTGTCCAAGCTGGAAAACTATAAATGAAACAATCCACGCTACCGCTGTCTGATAAACAATTACACCCAGCGTTGCCTTAACACTGTTCATTTCGCGTTTTACTGCAGCAACTGCTGCAACGCAAGGACAATATATCAGTGTGAAGGCAAGGAATGAAAGTGCCGAAAGGGGCGTGAATATCTGAGCCAGTGCAGACGGGAGAGTTGCCGCACCGGCACCTGTAAGCACCGCAAAGGTACTGATGACCGCCTCCTTAGCCATAAATCCTGTGAGCAAAGCCGTCGATGCACGCCAATCTGCAAAACCCAGCGGAGCGAAGAATGGCGATATAAGCCTGCCAATATCCGCAAGCATACTGTTTGAACTGTTTGCAACCACGTTGAAGCGTGTATCGAAGGTCCGGAAAAACCAAATAATTAATGAAGCAATAAAAATAACGGTAAAGGCGCGTGTCAGAAAATCCTTTGCCTTATCCCAAAGAAGCAGAACGACTGTCTTGGCACTTGGCAAACGATAATTGGGAAGCTCCATGATAAATGGTACAGGCTGACCGCGATAAGCCGTTTTATTAAGCAATAGACCACTAATGACAGCCAGCAACATCCCCAACACATACAGTGATAGCATTACAAGTGCGCGGTGTTCAGGGAAAAAGGCCATAGTGAACATGCCGTATATTGGGAGCTTTGCGCTGCAGCTCATAAAGGG
>CAYOKA010000114.1:0-6910 GCA_964404395.1 uncultured Oscillospiraceae bacterium
TAAACAATGAAGGGTGGCAGCACAGCTGTCTTAATCTCGTCAAAGCTGCCAGTATCCTGATCCTGCTTCTGTCGAAGCCTATTTCATCAATATCCTTGGAAATGTCGCCCCTTATGTCTTGCAAATATGCCAAATACAATTTTTTCTGATCCTGGCTTAATTCGGCAATCATTGTATTCTCTATTTTCTCCGGCAATTCATTTAGCACATCCCTTTTTAACCGCCTTAGCACGAAGGGTTTTATTTGCCTGCTCAAATCGCTGTAGACCTCAGTACTGTCAGCGTCGGAGGCCGGCTGAATAAATCGCTCGTTAAATCTGCTATAGGAGAAGAGGTATCCGGGAAGCACAAAGTCAAATACTGACCATAGCTCGAACAAATTATTTTCAATTGGTGTGCCTGTAAGAGCAAAACGAGCTTCAGCCTTTATAAGCTTTACCGACCGTGCGTTTCTGGAGGCGGGGTTTTTAATGTGCTGTGCTTCGTCAAGTATGCAATATCGGAAATTTTGTGCCGAATAGAAATTAATATCCCTTCTGATTAACGGATATGAAGTGATAACTATATCGTAATCGTCCAGCTTTCCAATAAGTGAATGGCGCTCTTGTTTAGTGCCGATTATGGCAGTGTATTTCAGCCCGGGCGCAAATTTATCAAGCTCTGCGCACCAGTTAAATACCAGCGAGCTAGGAACGACGATCAAGGATGGTAATGGGCCTTTTTGCTCTTTTGTCGAAAGCAGCAGTGCAATTATCTGTATAGTCTTCCCAAGCCCCATATCATCTGCCAGAATACCACCCAGCTGGTAGTGGTCCAGTGTTTTCAGCCATTTATAGCCGAATTTCTGATAATCTCTCAAGGATCCCTCTAGTCCGGCCGGTATGGGAAAAACCATATCTTCGGGCTCCCGGATATTCTGCACCAGTTGCTTAAAAGCAGCATTTCTTTCTATGTTACGAAAGCCCGAATCGCGTATGCTCTGGTCCAAATATGCGGCTCTAAAGGGGGGCAATTCAATAAATTCATTTCCCATTTGTTGAGGAGCTACATCCAGCTTTTCCATAAAATCATTTAGCTTGATAAAATCGCTGGAATTAAGGTTAATAAAACTGCCGGTTTTCAGCTGATAAAATTTCTTTTTCCTTCTGATGGAGATGAGGATGTCAGCCAATTCAGAGCGTTCGATCCCATCGGCATTAAACGAAAATTCCAGCATATTTGTATCCGAGTTGAGTCTAAATTGTGCCGAGAACGATATTGACGTATTCATCTTCAGGTTTTTAAGGTTTTCGGAGTAAAAGACCGTGGAATACTTTTGAAGAAGGGGAACCAGCCTGAAAACAAAATCGTAAATATTATCTTCGCCGGACAGATGGATTCTCCCATCATTCACTTTGAAATTGGCCATTGCAAAAATATCAAGGATAGCGTCTTCAGTTTTTACATCCCTGATCAGTAGCTTTCCTGAAGGATTGGCCGCTTTGTTGTGTGGCAAAAATGGATTGATGGTGTGCTCGCCATAAATATAGCGAATCTCCGCAACGATGTCTGAATCATCTCTGTCAAGATACACTTCTGCCTCCAGAGGTAGCTTTTCTATGGTAGAGCTTACCTGTTCCGTAACAGTCAGCTTCCCGGCCTTTTCGGCGAAAGGCAGTATCTCAGACACAAAGCGTTGCTTGTCCTCCTCTATGAACCGCAGTTTGCGGGTTTTCTGGTACATCATGGCCATATAGAAGGGCTTCAGGTACTCGCTCTGCTGTTTGGATATACGGTAAATATCCCCGCCGGCATAAAAATACTCGCCATCCTCCGTCAATGGAAGCAGAGATCCCTCGAAATCAATACTCAGCACAAGGTCAGCTCCCTCGTTGGACAAGAGAAATGATACGGGGAAGTCCTGCCTCTTTATTTTGATCATTTCGCTTTTCTTATCTAAAATGGCTGCCTTAAAAGTTGAATCTTCGTATATTCGCAAAAAACGTTTCAGGTAGTTGTCCGTCAGGCAAACCCTTCCGTTAGGGAAAATACCGGTGTTCTTTATGCCTTGAGTATCAGTCACCAGCTTATCGGTTTCATATATTTCTTTTATTAGGCTTATCAGTTCAAGATCCCTGCCTTTGAATTCATGGCGGGAGGGGACATATGCAAACCTTTTACCGAATTTCAGCTCAAGATTGTTTTCCATATAATAAATCAACTGTTTTACATCCTTGACAAAATAATGCTGATCCTGGCCGATACGTAGCCTCAGCAGGCGCATTGGTGAAGCTCCCGTGCTTTTCAACTTTGTAATTTCAAGTATTGGTTCAATTGTAACAGGTGATTTCAAGGAAACCTGCATGCCACTGAACAAGCTGAATATGTCTTTCGCAGCACTTCGAAGACGCAAATCCCGGAAAAAGCCCTGCTTGTCTTTTTCGGCAACCAATAGTAATACCGCCACCATGTGCTTGCAGCAGCCCCAACCGTCATTGCCCACAGGGCATGTGCACTCAACGTGAGTGAGTTTGCCGTAATGGTCAAAATTCAGGTGCTGGGTGTATAATTTTTTCCCGAGCACTGTTGATGTGAAGGCGCGTTTCTCCTGATTGAACTGCACGGATTTGATTCGTCCATATTTGAAATATTGCTGCCCATCATTGTATTCATTAATCGACGTTTTTGCCAAAATAGATTCTTCGGTTAAATCAAACATTCATTACTCCTGAAAAATAATATTGTTATGTGTAAATCCACATCCTAATATTATATAACATTTCAGCAGGTTTTAAAAATAATTCAATTTAATCTTTATTATTGCCGATTTTGACCGCCCAAAAGCGGCGAAAAGGCGCCACTCAGACGGCGTGGTGCCTGTCAGGGGACAAAGGAAAGGTAGCTGCCTATGACAGATGCATAGTTTGCAGCCATGAACGCACAATATTCGGATTCATCGGGCGAATTTTGATATTATATTATAGTCAGTTTTCTATTTTATCCCTGATTATGAATTATACTGAATATTAAGACGAATGATCCCAGATATGTCGTTTACAGAATACCGATATTTCTCCACGGATTTGGCACTGAAAATAGTATCGGATATATTGGAATACTTGGCTTTAGAATAATCCTTGACCTTTATCTCGATAATGGGGCGGCGCTGATCCAATGCCTTCAATACCACTTTATCAAAGGCCTTCCTGTCGTTTACCACCATGCCGCATTTATTGTAGTAGTTGTTTTTTGTGCCGGTGCAGATGGGATAATCTGCTCTGTTCCAGCTATTATAGAGAGCCATTTCACTGTCCGGCAAATTGAAATACTGGTATGTAAGAGTATTTGAGCCGTCCCTGGTCACCGGGTCGTTATTGGTGACATCAACATGGTAATATTCGCCGTCGATTTTAACAATATTCCAAGCATGACCCTCATCGGCATAATTGCTTGTGGATTTCCCCATAACCACTATACATTCCAGGCCTGAAAGATCGCACAGCAGCTTCATGGCTTCGGCATAGCCCTCGCATACTGCAATACCGAGCACCAGGCAGCCGTATTCTTCAAAGGATTCATCCGGAATAGTGTTGCGTAAGTAATTCTGGTAATCATATTCTGCATTATTGATGATGTAATCATGGAGCAGCTTTTCTTTAGCGAAATCGCTCATAGAGGGTGTTATCAATTTAGCAGCAACATACCGGGCTTTATTTAATGCAGTACGGACATTTTCAGCCCTCCTGTTAAATTCACTTTTAGAAAATTTATATTCAAAGGTTAATGTCAAGCTTTCTTTGCTCAAGGTGCTCTCCCATTGTCCAATAAAATATTCTACTCCCGTAATTTCCACTACCGCAGCGTATGCCCTGTCAAAGATAGCATGTTTAAAATCATCCCGAGCATTTCCGGCGTAATTTCTGATATCAATTTTGAAAGAGGTGTTATTTAAACACAGTGTTTTTCGAATCAATTGGTATAGCTCTTCTTTGTTTGTTATCTTATAGCCAGCTGCAGTCATTGGGAAGCTAACCGACGTTACATTCCCATATTCCACCTTCAGATCGGAGGTATAAAGCCCGAGAGCCTTTGCCGCAGGCTTAAAAATGGCCTTTTCGGTATTGACCAGCTTGTCCAGCAAGGTGTCGGTTGACCCCTTCAATTTGACAGATAAGGCATCGTAAGAAACAGAGACCATATCATCCCTTAAAAATGTGTGAGAGCCTTTAAACTTTGTTGCGTCAGAGGATGTAAGAATGCCTAATTCATGGGCTTTATCAAGAGCCTGATTGTAGCTGAAGTCCGTTCCGTCCTTATACCCGAGGGCACGAAGGACAAAGGTAGCATATTGTTTAGCCGACAGAGGCTGAGAGGATCCGTAAAGCGTACCTTCGGTGCCTTTAGACAGATCATTCCGGTACATATAGCCGATGTATTTATCTGCCCAGGAAGGTACGTCAGAAAAGGGGTGCAAAAAGCAGCCCTGCATCGCTTCGTCTTCCTTGCCCAGCAGGCGTATGAGCATTATAGCGCCCTCCACTCTGTTAGGTGCCCGTTCAAGTTCAAAATCATCAGGGGAGTTAGCAAGAAGTCCCAAAATTTTTAAATCTATGGCCTCCTCAAAATGGTCGATGGGAGGCGAAACGGTATTTCGGGCAGAGGATGCGGCATTTACAGCAGTCAATGCGGTATTTGCGGCAGAGTAGTTTGCACTTGCGGTTAGGTCCGCAGCGCTTGCCGGTAATGGTATTATGGATATTATGAATACCAGCACAAAAACACATAAAATAATCTCAAGTATATTTCGCTTCATAAAAACCCTTTAGTAATTTAGTATAAATAGTATACTATATATTTATTCGCCGGGACAGGTTGAATAAATAGGGTAAAAAACCAAAAGCTGCTTTTTCCTATTATATCACCGCATAGGTCAGCCTGCAAACATATCCTCCAGAGAAGCCTGAAGGCCCCGGAAATAATCGGATTGCACATGAGAATCAGAGCCTTTGGAATAGGTCTTGTTGTCTGCGATATCATTGCTTTCAAGGCAATACACCATTACCTGCTCATTCTTAGGATCAACAATCCAATACTCCTTCACGCCGCATTGCATGTATAAATCCAGCTTTTTGACCATATCCTTGCTTCTGGTTGACGGGGAAAGCACCTCTATCACCAGTGTCGGCACGCCCTTGTATCTGCCCTTCTTATCCATGCTTTCTTTATCACATATCACGATAATATCCGGCTGCACAACGCAAATATTGTCCTCCGACTTAAGTAAGGTCACGTCAAAGGGTGATGTCAGCGGGATGCATTGTTTTCCCTTAAACCAAATGTAAAAAGCACCATGAAGCTCATGTATGATATGCTGATGGTTGTATGAAGGAGAAGCCATATAGTAAATAACCCCGTCAATCAGCTCAAAGCGCTGATCCGATGCTTCAACCAGCTCAAGGTATTCCTCATAGGTCACCCAGCCGCTTGATTTGTATTCGGCACTCTCCTCCCTAACGCTGCCTGCGGGATTTTCACAGGGCAGGATACGGGCTGCATCCCTGCCTCTTTTTGTAACGATGATTTCCTCATTCGCCTCAACGTATTTGAGATACTTTCCGAAATTGTTCTGGATTTTAGTTGACGGAACCCTCATTCTTATCACTCCTAACTAGCTAATATGAATAAATTATAACCTGAATTAGGCAATTAGTCAACAAAAACATCGAATTAGCTAATTGGATTATAGAAATGGGAAATAATATAGTCACAATATTGATCAGAAAACCATAGAGGAACAGCTCCCAAGGGACCTTATAGCAGGCGCTGGGGAAGTGTTCCTCTAGTAAGTACCATATTTGCAGGCTTTGACTGCTGCCTTTTCGCTGTTATTCCTTGTAATATCCTTCGTTTTCTCTACCGAAGATTCCCGGACATATCAGAAGAATAACAACAATAATGATGATAATCCAGATCCAATTGCTTTGCCCGCATCCTCCGAAAAACCCGCCTCTCTCATTCTCTGCCATGTAATACAACTCCTTTCATGATAACAAATCCGCTATTCAGCCTTGTCTCTACTCGACCTCATCAGATGCGATTCTTAAAAATGGACGACCTGTATCCACAAATAATATGAGAAATATCAAGATGAAAAACAGAATCGCACAATTGTCAAATATACCTTTGGTAAATTTTTTTGACATTGTAATACCTCCTTAAACTGGCACGCTTTTATGCCGCTGCCTTCTATATCATATTCAAAAGGGTATTTTTGTGTTACTAAACAAAATCCCTTAAGAACGGCTGTATATAACGAAACCACCCATCAAGGGTGGCTTCCTTAGTCTCATGCATGCAATCGGCTTTTGCTTATCGCTTGTTCTCAGCAGCAGAAGTCCCTATCAAAAAACAGCAGCAGGAACAGAATAATAAAGAACAAAATAGCGCAATTGTCACCCAGGAAATTACCGCCTCTTTCTGCCATTACGGAGTCCTCCTTTCGACCAGAGAGTTGACATAAATTTTGTTACTACTTCAATTTATTCTTACTCGCTTATAATTGTTACAGTACCAGTATATTAATGGCGCACTTAGACTGTGACAGCAAAAGCATATGCGATTTCAAAGCAATACACAGGTGCCTGGGCAATACCTAAAAGGTTACGAAATATATTTGCCAAACATCTGCAAAGAACTGTGGGCATAGGGAAATTTATGCATATTCCTGTGAAAATATCTGCAATATCTCATTAAATTTGAGAAAAATAGGGAAATACAAGTTGACAAATTCCACAAAATTCCATATAATTGTGAACGCAACCATAATATTACATTTTAATCACTGTAGAATAGAGCGGTGAATTGCCGGAGTTGCCGGTAATTAGCGAGGGGAGGAAGCGTTTTGGGAAGGTTAAGCATTATTATAGCAGAT
>CAYOKA010000115.1:0-6867 GCA_964404395.1 uncultured Oscillospiraceae bacterium
TATAATGATGTTGGTTCACAGGAAAGCCGTGAAGCAGGGGTATCGACTGATAAAAGAGTGTATTTTGATGACCTTGGAAATGTTTCCTGGGCAGCGGATGCTATTGAAAACCTTGCAGGCCGAGGCATCATTAAGGGAGTAAGTCCAACCCATTTTGCGCCAAACAGAACGATTACCAAGGCTGAATTCACTGCAATTGTGGTCAGGGCATTCGGTTTTAACACAGCGCCAATAGGTAGTATTGCAGATGTCAAATCAGATAAATGGTACTATAAAGAGGTTATGATAGCAGAAAATCTTGGAGTTATTGCAGCAGATAGTAAAAACAGATTTTATCCGGAGGCTGCGATTACCAGGGAGGAAATTGCCATAATCCTGTTCAAGGCAATGGCGGCTTCCGAGGAAAGCTTCGTCATACATGACAACTCAACTCTGGAGAAATTTATTGACAAGAACAACATATCTCACGACGCTGTGTCAGGAATGGCAACGTTAGCGGGTGAAGGTGTAATAGAGGGCCTACCCGGAAATATTATTGGGCCGAAATATTCGGCAACGCGGGCACAGGCTGCCGTGATGCTGTTCAGAACACTGAGTAAGATACAGTACTAAGAAACGGTAACTGTCCAGATAGCCTTAAATCTTTAAGCATCAGGCTTGCTTCTTGGGCTGCCTGAGTAGTCACAAAAAAGGCTCGGCATGGCATACCGAGCCTCATTTAATAACTGTTAAGCTTAATCGCTTCTATAACTATCTCATCCATAACTACTGCTTCCATTACTACCTGCAGGAGAATTTGTAAATCGTGGTATGCCTATATTCATCCCCGGCTTTCAGGATGGGCGACCTAAAATGCCTATAGCTTAGGGCATTTGGGAAATACTGCGTTTCCAGGCAGAGGGCGCTTCTTTTATTGTAAATCGCTCCGCCCTTGCCGTGTTCTCCATTAACAAAGTTAGCAGAGTAGAACTGCACCCCCGGCTTTGTTGTATACACTTCCATGAAACGGCCTGTTTTTGCATCAAACACCTCGGCAGCCTTTTCAGGAGCTTCTCCGCTGACATTCAATACCCAGTTGTGGTCATAGCCCTTTCCGAAAACAATCTGTTCATCCTTATCTTCGATTCTCGCCCCAACCGGTGTGAGAGCGGTAAAGTCCATCGGAGTATTCTTTACCTTCCGTATTTCACCTGTTGGAATGCTCTCACTGTTATTAGTGGTGAAATAATCCGAATTTATTCTAAGCTGATGCTCCAAAATGTTTCCGGAAGCGTGGCCGGACAAATTGAAATAGGAGTGGTTTGTTAGGTTGACGACCGTGTCTTTGTCCGAAATGGCAGAATATTTGATTTTTAATTCATTATCCTCAGTCAGCGTATATATTACCTTAACATCGAGATTTCCCGGGTAATTCTCTTCTTCGTCCGAGCTTCTGTACAGCAGCTCCAGTGATTGCCCGTCAGCTCCGTCGAGTATATTTGCATCCCAAACGACCTTGTCAAACCCCCTATCGCCACCATGAAGATGGTTATTCCCATCGTTTTTTGCCAGATTGTAGCTAGTCCCATTCAGATCAAATTGCGCGTTTTCTATTCGGTTTGCATGCCTTCCGATCAGGGCGCCAAAGAAGTAGGTTCCCCTGCAGTATTCATCAAGGGTATCATAGCCAAGCACTACGTCGTCAAGCTTTCCATCTCTG
Source organism: uncultured Oscillospiraceae bacterium (assembly GCA_964404395.1). Taxonomy (GTDB): domain Bacteria; phylum Bacillota; class Clostridia; order Acetivibrionales; family DTU013; genus JAAYBT01. The sequence goes on from CAYOKA010000115.1 coordinate 1,700, forward strand.
TCGGGCACTTCAATGGATACTATGGCTCCGCCGTAGTTCGTAATTTTTACCTTCATGCTATTTGAATTTGTGAGAGTGAAAAGCTCTACCTGTGCACCATCCTGCAAATTTCCGTAATGCTTCTTGTTAATCTTCATAGGGCATCCTCCGTTTACCATATTATTGTTAATCTTAATCCCTTATCTTAGATTTCGCCGCGGTTAAGTAAGAATTACGCGACCAACATCAGAGAACTATTAGCAACTATTTTATTATATCATGGTTTTGGACAAATCAATGATATAATTGCGCAACAGGTTGAAAACACTGAGGCTGGTTTTGCGAAAAGGGTCAAATTATTATGAATTCTGTTGGAAATACCCGGATAATCGCATATAATGAAAGTAATGATGTATTTGCATTTGCTCAAAGAGCAGCAAACATATTTGCAGTGATATATCAACGCGTGTGGTGTTAAAACAGAAAGAAGGCTAGACAATGATAAGTGTTGAAAACCTCTACCGCCGATATTTCGAAGGTTACGAAAGCAGACTGGCCGCACTTATAGAACGATATGACAATAGCCTGACCTTTTACATAAATGGATATATCCAGGATGTGAACGACGCAGAGGACACGAAAGTCGGCGGGGGCATGACCTATATTGAATATGCTTTTGTCTGTATGGCGGCTCCGCTTTTGGTGGCAGCGTTCTGCATGGGCAAAAAACATTATGGTACTTTTTTCTTTTGTATTGCGGGCATGGGGACTTGTTTACTTGTAGCGTATATCAACACCTTTTTTGTCGAGTTTTATAATGCAGATATTATAAACGCCACAACGCAGTAACGGTGATGTGGCGCATGGCGAATGAGCCTGAAGCTTCTTAACAGCAATACTGCATCGCTTCTGCGAAATGTGGTAAAGTAACAAGACAGTAAGATGGTGATGCAGCAAGACAGTATATTTGAAAATTGGGAGAGGGATTTATTTCGTGTTTTCAGATGTAGAAACAAAATTACAAAAGGGAAATAAAATGTTATTTTCCCGTGACAGCCTTTGCTTACAGGGACTTATACAACTCATGCAATTACAAAAACATCGAACCCTTGTAATGTGGGCGCTAGACTGTGCAAAGATTACTTTACAACAATTTGAGGCAAAATACCCGGATGAACACAGACCCAGAGTGTGTTTGGAGCTTTGTGAGGCCTGGTCAAGGGGGAAAATAAAAATGCCCATAGCAAAGCATGCTATTTTAGATTCGCATGCAGTTGCCAAAGAAATTAATGACAATGAATACGGTGCTTTATGCCATGCGATTGGACATGCTGGAGCTACCGTGCACGTAGAAACGCATGCCATGGGCTTGCCGATGTATGAATTGACGGCGACATTCCTTAAATATGGAAAAGACAATTTTTCAAAGCCGGTCAGCGAGAAGATAGATTACTACTATAAGCAACTCCTATTTTGGCAAGATAATACAGATAAGCTTGGACTTGCTTGGGCAGATTTTTTATTGGATGATACTAGGCATAACAAGGAAATGCTAATAAGAGAAGAATAAGTCGTTCTATCGAAGCCCGTTCCCAAAGGCATTCATTCTTTGGCTGGGTTCATACTTAGTGCGGTAGCAAGTACCATCCAGAAAAAGAAAGGTCCCGTATGCTCCGATAGTGCGGGTGGTTCCATTTTCCAGTGTAATCGTTGCCTGTACCAATTGCCCAACATACTCCCGGCCGCTGTTATCTACCTGGTAAATTACGAACCCTTGCAAGACCTCACAAAGCGCTGCAATTTGTTCTGAGTCTGTCAGATAAATGGTTTGCTCCGGGGGGATGAGAAAGATCTCTGCGGATACAATCTCATGTGGGGAAAGCGCTTTAAAGGGTTTTGTGCCCCAAGGTTTCAAAATCAAAAGCACCGCCCCTAGTAAAATTATACAGATAAGTGAAATCAACAACTTCTTTTTATTCATTTTGCTTTACCGGCCTTATTTCCAAGTAATAACGCTCTATGGCAGGGTCAAGCGTGACCTTGCGCACGCCATTTGGAAGATCAAATCCAAAGCTTTGCCTCACAATTTCAATGTACTGAGTGTTTGTTACCTCTGCGCTCAGCGCTTCGAAGGACAAATTGCTTCCCAGACGTGTGACCATGTCATAACCCTGTATGCCCACATTGTCTGAGCCGGGGCAATGGAAATCATAGCTTGGTTGTTTGTGCAGGTAGGCCATGACTGAGGCACTCCCTCCGGCGGGAATAACCACGGGAAATTCTAGATAGAACACCCGGCCAAGGTTTTTGGTCTCGGAGATAATATCCTCAATCATTCCCGAATCATAGCGGTCACGAACAGAGTCAGAGAGCAGTCCGTACTCCAGCATAAACTCGGATACTGCACCGAGGAACATCTCGTCGGACACGGCAAGCCCTTCGCCATCGCCGTATACTGAAAGAAAATTATCTACAATATCACCGAGCACATCGGATAAAATCTGCTCTGTCCGTGTGACGGCTACGGAAACACTGTCCAGCTCATTGCCTTTTTCGATGGCTCCGTTTTTGTAGCCCTGCAAGGCGTATTCTTCGATATCGTCACCAATCACAATGATATATTTCTCGTCACTCTCTCTGCGTGTTTCGTTCGGCACAAAGTAGCTGAACCGCCGCTGTCCGTCCTCACCATATTCACCGCCGTTAAATCCGTAAAGCAAAATAGTGGTTTTTTCGGGATTGATTGTAAAGGTGATTGCCTGCGATGCGGCGTCAAACTCATCAAGCGGGGCTTCAAAATCTGTGAAGCTGTAAACCGTCACCGGCCGATCGAGGCTTGGGTAATCTACAAAAGCATTTGCCAAATAGCTACCGCTTTCCAAAAGCACTTTGTATCCTTTCCATGAGTCGAGATGTAGAATATTCGAACTGCCCTCTGGGTCATCTGTGCCGTATACGCCTGTGAATCCGCCCGAGTATCCACCCGGATACAGCGTCGAGTAAACCGGCTCTCCATTCACCGTAATGGTGGGGATTTGTTCTGCAAGCTTATTAAAGCTGCCAGCGAAAGGGTAAAGGAGGCTTACTTTGCGCTCCTGTTCCGACTGATTAGAGAGAATATAGCTGTCCTGTACCTGTGTACCCCATACACGCAGCGAGTCCTCGCTGGCAAGAGAGAAGTCATAAGCGATATGGCGGTTGGCGGTAATCTCACTGTCTGCTTCGGACAGCGTAAGTGGGAATACCGGGCCCGCATAGGACATGAACGTCGTGTTGCCCTCTGTGTGACCGCTTCCACTGCCGCCGCTTCCCGCATTGCCGCCAAAGGGCAAGACGTTTTGCCAAAGCATGATGCTACCTATGCTTACGACTAAAACGGCGCAGGCGGCTATTGCAGCCCAAACACGCCATTTGGGACGGGCGGCTTTTAGCTTTGTATCCGGTGCTTTCTCTGGATCCTGCGCTTGCTCTTGATCCTGTACCTGCTCTATGAGGTCGTCCCGAATTTCCGTTATGGCGTCAAACAACTTTTTTTCTCTCTCGCGGCTCATATTGCCACCCCTTTCTCTGTTAAATAGGTTCCAAGGCTTTTGCGCAAACGGAACATCTGTCCGGCCAGCTTATTTGGCGTGGTGCCGCTGATAACGGCTAACCGCTTCAATTCCTCACCGTTCCAATATCTACGCACAAAAAGCAGCCGTTCCATATTGGAGAGGGTATCCAGCCAGTCGTTTATGTATTGGGAGAGTGCCCGCGCCTCCAGTATTTCCTCGGTACCTTCGGTATCGGGAATACAGTCTGAAAGCTCGGAAAGAAGCGTTTCCACCCCTGCATAACGTTTCTGCGCCCGATTATGGTGCCAGCGGTTAATGGAAAGGTTGCGTGCAATCCTGCCCAGCCACGCGCGAAAAGCAGTGGGTCTCTCCGGCGGGATGGCATTCCATGCCCTGTGGTAGGTGTCGCTGACACATTCCTCGGCATCCTCTGAAATAGATAGAATATTTATGGCAAGGCTATAACAGAACCTGCCGTATTTGTAGTCGGTTTCCCGAATCGCTGCTTCGTCACGATTCCAGTAAAGGCTAATAATTTCGTGGTCTTCCACTGCTCTCCTCCTCTTATTGAGAAATAAAACACCTTCACTTATATAGACAGCAAAAATCATCGGATATTCGCCGCTTGTAAAAGTTTATTTTACATAAGGCTTTTGCGATGTTACCTAAACAAAACTTAGCCGTACAATATATGGTGGCATACTATCATTTATACCCGCAATATATTGTGCAGCGGAACTCGAAACATGTGACATCGCAAAATGCCCTACATGAGAACTATATCACAAATCGATTCTCCTTTTCGCAGATAGTTTGGTTTATGTCAGTTGTGATAGAAGGTGGCAGAAGGAGCGGTGGAAAGGGAGAAAAGAGCTAATAGAAAGCGATAAAAGAGGTGTTAGATAGTGGTATTGCGCAGTTGATGAAATGCCATTTGTATTATCATGGTAAAAATACTTAGGCTGGGTTATAATATGGGAGGAATGCTCCTTTTGCGAAATCACCTTTGTAAGTGGAGCATGGTTCGGAAATGTAGATATATTTTTCCCGAGTGTGGGAGCCTGAGAGGTGGATTTGATTAATGAGTGACAATAACAAAAATGCACTGCCTGCAAGAGATGAAATTGAGGCAAAATATAAATGGAAGCTTGAAGATATTTACCAAAGCGATTCCCAGTGGGAAGAGGATTTTAAGAAGGTGCGCCGCATGGCCGGGGAAGTGACCTCCTTTAGGGGCAGGCTGGCAAGTGATATGAAGACTCTGCTGGAATGCTTCAAGTTTTCTGAGGAGATGCTGGCCTTAAATGATAAGCTTTTTGTCTATGCCAGGATGAGGCGGGATGAAAACAACGCGCTGTCAAAGTATCAGGCGCTGACTGATAAAGCGATGGCTCTTAGCACGGAGGTCTATGCGTCTATTTCATTTATCGATCCGGAGATACTCTCGATTGACGAAGATCTCTTGAGAAAGAGCATTGATGAGCTGGAGGGTCTTTCCTTATACAAACAGCATATCGGCGAGCTGCTAAGGCAAAAGAAGCACATCCTTTCCGACACAGAGGAGGAGCTGCTGGCACTTGCCTCTGAAATGGCAGAGGCACCCTCCGACATATTTACCATGTTTAATAATGCCGA
>CAYOKA010000116.1:0-2936 GCA_964404395.1 uncultured Oscillospiraceae bacterium
CGGTCTTCAAAAACAGCACTTTCCTCCAGAGGAACAAGCATCATCATACCCGAAGCAACACTTTCAGAAAACTCATCCGGAACAATAGATAGCTTTTTTAACCTCTCCTCGGCGTTTTCGGTAATCTTCTTCGAAATCTCGTTGTGATCATTATATTCCCAACTTTTTGTATGCTTTGCCAGCGCATATTTCCCGCTAAGCTTCACAAAGGCCAGCCAAATGGCGAATTCCACACCAGTCTCCCCTGAAATCTTCAGCTGCTGGCCATCCATCTTCAGCCCCTTATCGTCAGTATACCAGCGGTACAGCTGTTCATGCTCTAAAAAGCCATACCCCCCTGCCTTAAAGGCGACAAAAGTATAGTCAAAGCCAACGCCGCCAAACCCGTAAATGCTGAATACCGGGCGAAGTCGCGGTATATATGCCGTCGTGTTTTTCTCCTTACTGTGAAGAATGGTAAGCCCGGCCTCCGACGTCATCGTGTACTGAAAGGTTGCTGTAACAGGCACAAATGCTACCCAGGTATTAAAATTCTTGCGGAAGCCTCCTCCGCCGCCCAAATACAAATCGCCGTATAAGAGACGGATCTTCCATTTCCCTTCATCGATATCGTAATAAATCTCACAATCTATGTAGGCTCCCCCACCGTAGCTTTTAAAGACCCCGCCCTCTTCATTCATGGCCTCCTCGGCCTCTTCCAAAAAAGCGCCCTTAGCCATTGCCTTCATATCACTGACTTCGGGCATAAATTGGTAACTCGTTTTCTCGCCGCTTCCGACAAAAAGCCCCGAGGGATTATCCTTGCTGTAGCTGCCGACGGCAAATCGAATAATGCCCTTGTAAATCAATGGGTCGTCAGTAGATTGAACCTCCAGGCCGATAGAGTCATAATCAAGACTGTAGTTCTGCAAAAAATCAAGGGAAGGCCCCACCGCATCATTCCCTTCGGTAAAAGAGATGTCTCTGGCAGCTATGGCTAGTTCCCAGATGCTTGATCTGAGTGCTCTCAGATCTCCTGCCTCTCCCCCCACATAACTTGTGAGGGTGTCCATTTTTGGCACGTTCTGAAGGTTCTGTACTTCGAGCTTATCGGAAAGCTTTATTGACAAAGTCCCATCGGAGCTTCTGATGCAAGGGTAATAGGAGAGTATTTCTCCGGCTTTAATCCAGGGCCTGTTATGGAATGTCAGTATATTTGTAATATCGCTGGTAAGGTGCAATGTGACTGTATCAGAAAATGGGTAGGCATGAATGAATTCGCCTGCACTGGCATCTACCAGCTGTAAACCTGTAGAATCATACATTTGTAAAAAGTATTTATTGTGGGAATATTGCGGAATGCTTACTACCATGTCCAGGCTAGCCTTTTTCGGAGCCTTATCCAAACAGAGCCGATTGGATATGGATACTTTTTTACCGTCAATGGTAAGGGTTTGAGAAAGAATAATCGCGTTATTTTTAATTGAATCCGGATTCAGAGCTTTAATGCCCTCCATAAGGCAAACGCCTAGAGGAGATGCCTTCTGTTTCTGGATATCATGGTTTTCCACCCTTATGTATTTGGTTCGGTACGAATTATCGGCAAAGGCCAGCTCGATAACATAGCTTAGCTCATCTGAAGCCAAAAGCCTGTTTGTAAAGTCCGACGGAGCGAAAGCAAGACTGTATTGGCCTTTCCTGTTGGCGCTTACAGTTTGGTCGGCATTGCCCATCACCCCATTTACGGTTGTCTGATTCTTGTAGCTACCGTTATGATAAACACCTGCGCGGATGACAATATCTCCTGTATAGGGCTGCCCTGTTTCCTCATCGAACAGTTCCAATGTGACATTGTAGTTGATCTTTGGCAGCCTCACATTATTTATGGGATACTGATCAAAGCTGTTTGAGCTTTTTTGATTGGCCATCACGCTGCTGTTTTTAATCACACAATAATCATAGACAGACTCGGCTCCGCCGGTTGGGTAAACAATCACATCACCCTGAATGCCGCTCTCTTCAAAGAAGCCGATTTCACTGCGGGAATCACTTATAGTTTTTTCCTGACCTCTTCCGTTAGTGTAGACCAGTTTATATGAAACACTTGGGTAGATGCGGAACAAGAACAGCTTATCGTTCAGTGAATGGACCGTAACATTCATAGAATCGCTCATTCCGGTAAGGGTGTGGGTCGCTGTGACGACCGAGTTCCCGCTTCCTTCCCCTTCAATCCACAAATAGGTGCCCGGAAGAAGTATGGGATTGTGATCACCACCAATTCGCCGTACATCTAATCCAGCAGGCCTATACCACAAAGAGACGCTGTCTCCTTCCACCTTCCAGGTTACTCTATCGGCAATAGCACTCCAGCTATAGGTTTTATTATCGATTTTTATGTATCTGGTCATGTCCAGGCGGTCATTAAGATGACTTCTTCCATATATCACCTCACCGTCTACAAAATTATAGCCCATCGTAAGCGTATCGGGTGCGGTTAAAAAGTTCGAGTCAAATATGAATGAGCCCGAAAAATTATTTAAAAGTATCTGCATGGCAGAGCTATTGTAAACATAGACGCAGTAGGAGTCGTAGGACCAGGCCTCATCTGAGGCATTCTTTGCCCGAAGGCTTACCGTGTAGACATCCAGCAGACGGTTGTCCTCAACATCACTAATGCTCACAGTTAAGGGTTCTATCGCCTCTGGGGGCTCTGCAAGCTCTACAGGCGCTTCCTCGCTGTTCCTTGTCACCGTGAGTGAATAGTCGGTTTCGACTGTTTTGTTTTCAATATCAAATCCCACTGTAAAGCTATCGGCGCTATCGGTGAGAAATACCGATTCCGGGCGAAGGAGCGAGGCCTTTGCAGGCAGCTGCCTAATGCGGATATTTGCTTGCGCAGTAATGGCAATGCCAGATTTATTATCTATCGCGCTTATTTCAAGTATATATCCAAATCG
>CAYOKA010000116.1:3036-6838 GCA_964404395.1 uncultured Oscillospiraceae bacterium
TCGTTTCTGGCGGCCAGATTGGAGGAAAAACTTATTTTTGCATCACTGCCCATTAGAAGCTCCTGATTCTCTATGCCCTTTGGCACATAGAGGTAAGCCTCCTGGGATTCAAGTACCGTAAGGGTAGGGCTGGTTAATACAATGGCCGCATCGGACAGTGGATTTGTCACCGTCAATGTAAAGTAGACCTGACCGGATCCAAGTAAGGAAATGGTGCCATTTTCGTTAATTTCAGCAATGCTATCGTCACTGCTGGACCATGTGAAATATTCTGTACCTTGCCATGTCGCATCGACATTTAGTTCGTAAGCTAGAGAAAGAGATTTTGCGGTGTCCACAAAAATCTTGCTTCCTGCAGGCCAAGAGGTATAATCAAGACTAATATCACTTTCATTCACAAGAATAAGAGGGGGGACAGTATAGATTACAGCCAAACTGTAGACCGCTTCGTATCCGCTGCCGGCATCCAGATAAATCTCCACTAAATAGTCTACATCCTCACCCGTATCGTTTTCAGGCACTTCGAAGGTTCCGACAAGGCCTGTGACACGAGTTTCATCTATTTGTACTGCAAGAGGTATATCAACAGCATCCGGCGCACCTGAGGTTATGGCCCTGGCTTTAACCGCAGTGGATAGGTTGTCCCCATCGATTCGTTCATAAAGCCAGTTGCTAAGCTCATTGTCACGCTTTAGCTCAATAGTGACGGCAGCTGACATATTGCGGCTTGTTCCCTGATCAAGCTTAAGGGAAGGCTGCGCACAATAGGCGAAGGCAAGCCTTGGCTCAAAAGAGACACCTTTTGAAACGCTTTCGCTGCCGGAAGACTCCTGAGCTTGTCTCGAAAGATCGACAGCGCCGGTAATGTCGGTAACATCGACAGTAAAGCTAGTTGAGTTCAGCGCCTCGTCACCTAATAGATACAAAAAGCTGACCGCCTGAGATATGGTACCACTGCTTTCCATTGGGTACAGCGTTTTGCCGCCGACTTCAAAGGTGATGTCTTCAGTATGAACCGGTTCATTGAATTCAATAATCACAGGAATGTCATCTCCGTAATGAGCTTGGTATAGGTCTGTTGAAACTCCTGTAACTCTGGGAGGGGCTTGGTCGGAAAAGCTCACCTGATGCCGCAGGTATTGGTTTGCTTCACCAAAGAAGCAGGTAGATATGGCACTGTCAGTTGTGGGAACTTCACTGTAGGCAAATATAAAGTCCAGCTTATTGAAAAGGCCATTAGCCTCCTTGTCTGGCCCCAGGCCAACCTCTCCCAAAGGTAGGATCTGACTGAAGCCTTCGGAATAAAATGAAGTTTGGCTGTTTCCCAAAAGGTTGATTGCTTCTGATATGGCTACAATTGGTTCCGGGGGAGGTTCTAAGATATCATTCTTCGCTTTTATATAATATATAATATTCTGTTCCTCTTCTGATTCATTGACGAAATGCCCCTGTAGGAGATTAATGTGGGTAAATACACCGCATCTATCATTTTACGCACATCATCGGTTATTTCGGCAGTAAGATAGAGCTCACCGCTTTCCAGAACCGGATATACCCCCTCTATCCCTCCCGGCACTTCATCAAGGTCGATAAGCCTGGTATTGACAGCATTATCACAGGCTGCTTGGTAATTGAATTCGCTCTCCACCGGCACAGGCAAGGTAAGGCTCTCACGTTTGCCATCAAACATGGCGTTCTTGATATTGTCACAATAAAGGTAAAAAATGCGCTCTCCGAACCAGAGCGCATCAGGAGGATTTGGAATAGGCCTGTCTTCATTTGCAGTATTGTCTATAAAGGCTGCAATTTCGAAGGTTATGTCCTGTTGAGATGAATCCTTTGAGAGGGTTACCGTGCCCGAAGTCGTCCCGGCCAGATGTCGGCTGACATCCGCACTGCCGGAAACAGCCTCGTAGTCAAAAGAAACAGGCTGCTCACCGGGGTTATTTAGTATAAAGCGAACCACGGCGGGCTGTGTGCCTGCAACAGTTTCTCCAGCCTTTCCTTCTGTCAGAATTACATATGAAACACTGGTTATGTTATCTCGATTGGGTGAGCTGCTAATCACAATGCCTGCAGGCTGTGCAGCTTCAGACGTCGCTAAGGGTCCATAGGCCAGCACTTTTTCATTTGCCGCCACAGTCCGAGCTGGTATAAGTGTTACTGCTATGAAAAGTGCCAGCACCAGTGATAGAGCTTTTCTAATTTTCTGCATAACGACGCTCCTTAAATTAAGACGTATTTATATTATGATTAGAAAACACATAAGCTGACGGGATATACCTTATAATAGCATTATATGACAATTTTCATCTTAATTCAACGAGAAGTTAAATAGTTCCCATGCTTTACACATCAGGACCTTCCAGAAGAAATCATATCCTTAAGCTTCCCGCTCAATTCCCTGATCTCTTCAATCGCCCTATCCATTTGCACTATCTGTCCGTTTTCATTTTCAACAGTGGCAAGGATCTCCTGTACCGAGGCCACATTTTCCTCCGATATGGAAGATATATTTTCAAGCTGGCTTTGCGTACTCCGCACTGCTGAAAATTTCAACTAATGGGAAGAAATATGGCTAAAATAGCCTTGTTTTATAGAAGATTTACCATAAAGTGAGCTGAAATAAGGATTTTTTACTGTAATTGTACCCCATTACCTGCAAAAGTTAGCAGTGCGGTCTGCTCTTTCAAATTTGTACACGATGTACATTTCAGGCGCGCCTGAGCCCATGGGCTGGTCGTGAAGTTTCGCTCTAATGTATATTTATAGAGCTGCTGCATTATAATAACAGGGCGCAGGTCATCGCCTATGCTGCCCGCATGGGTCTTGCAAATAATGACCAAACAGCCGTTAAATAGACAACCTCATTTTATAATCATCCATAACAAAACCCTTGCCGATATCCGTTACCAATTCTTCAATGATTTCAAAGCCAAGCTTATTGTATATTTTAATTGAATCATCATTGTGCTTATTGACAGTCAGCCATATATAGCTGAGCTTACCCTCTTTGGCAATGCTTATATGCTTGTTTAGCATGAGCCTGGATATTCCTCGCCCCCTGTAGTCTTTTTTAACATAGAATTTACTGAGGAATAGCCCTCCGGCATCATAATCAGGCTTTACCCCACTATATCCTACCGGCTTTTCTCCATCATGTGCGATAAAGTACCTATAGCCATTTGTGGAAATATCCTCGAGAATTTGTTCAGCACTCTGGTACCTTTCGATCATATATTCAACTTGAGCCGCGCCAATAATAGGGGTATAGTGCTCCTTCCATATCTCCTTTGCCAGCGCAGCCAGCTCCGACGCTCTTTGCGTGTCTTCCGGCTTCAGTTCAATCAGTTGAATCTCTTCCATAACACTACCTCAGCATCCCCTAACAGTGAACAGCTCCATTAAACATTTCTTAATATAGTAGCACTTCGAAATATGCTAGTCAATTCTCTGGTGGTCTAACGTATGGCAAAATCATGAAGCAAGCAGTGATTTAGGTAATTCGTCGATATTTTGCGCAAAATTTTGAGTAGGGGACTAATAAATGAGTTATTTTCGAATTATGTTAACTGATTTGGCGGGTTTTAGCCCGAAATCAGTCCCCTAGTCAAAAAATTGCTCAAAAAAATCAAAAAGTTGGATATTTTCATTGCGGAACACAAGTACCAGAGTTCCTCTTTTATACTAAATACCGAAACGGCGGTGTGGCAGTACATTACCAGCCTGCCTATGATAGTAACCTGATGCATGATTTGCAGCCATGAACGCCCAATTACCGTTAGCTTACAGCTACCTCATA
>CAYOKA010000117.1:0-6815 GCA_964404395.1 uncultured Oscillospiraceae bacterium
TAAGGTTCGGCTAAAAATTTACTTCCGCTTCAATTACGGGGAATGGAGCGGGCTGGTCACACACTTCGTATGTTGCTCGCCCATGCGGCCTGGCTAGTGCAGTTCCCCGTAAGTGATTAGAGGAACTTAATTTTTAACGATACCTAAACAAAATTGCCAGTTAAGGGAGGGTTTTTGTTGATTGAAATAGAGAAACCAAAAATCGAATGTGTTGAGAAGACCGATGACGATGTCTATGGTAAGTTTGTAGTTGAACCTCTGGAGAGGGGTTACGGTATTACACTGGGGAACTCACTCAGGAGAATTCTACTGTCATCTTTACCCGGAGTAGCAGTTACATCAATCAAAATTGATGGGGTGCTACATGAGTTTTCAACTGTACCCGGTGTAATTGAGGATGTTACTGAAATCATTCTCAATATAAAGAACTTGTCTTTGAAGCTTTTCAGTGAAGGACCGAAAATAGTCTACATTGATGCTGATGGTGAGGGCGAGATTAAAGCCGGTGATATCAAGGCCGATTCTGATGTGGAAATACTTAATCCGGATCTCCATATCTGCACATTGAACGGTGAGAGCAGATTCTATATGGAATTAGTGCTCAATAAGAACAGGGGCTATGTATCGGCGGAAAAGAATAAGCAGTCAGGACAGCCTATCGGTATTATTCCTGTTGATTCCATTTATACGCCTGTAACTAAGGTCAACTACACAGTAGAGAATACTCGTGTAGGACAGATAACGGATTATGACAAGCTTACCCTGGAAGTATGGACAAACGGGAGCATTAAGCCGGATGAGGCCATCAGTCTGGGTGCTAAGGTAATGAGCGAGCACTTGAGCCTGTTCATTGACTTATCCGACCATGCAAAGCACGCTGAGATTATGGTCGAGAAGGAAGAGACCAAGAAGGAAAAAGTTCTTGAAATGACAATTGAGGAGCTTGATTTGTCCGTAAGGTCATATAACTGTTTGAAGAGAGCAAGTATAAATACTGTAGAGGATTTGACAAACAAAACCGAAGAAGACATGATGAAGGTAAGGAATTTGGGAAGAAAATCGCTGGAAGAAGTGCTCCAGAAGCTTCACGCCTTGGGATTGTCACTTGCGGCCAACGAAGAATGATAATGCTATGAAAAGTTGTGTATAGTTAGGGAGGTAAGAGGATCATGCCACAGAGGAAGTTGGGACGTGCTACCGATCAGAGAAAGGCAATACTGAAAAATCAGGTTACTGCTTTATTAAGAAGCGGTAGAATAGAAACTACCGAAGCCAGAGCAAAGGAAGTCCAGGCAATTGCTGAAAAACTGATTGCTATGGCTATAAAAGAGGATGGAAACTTTACATCAAAGCAGATAAAGGTAAGTGCCGCAAAGGTCGACAGCAAAGGAAGGAAGATTACCAAGTCAGCTACTTCAAAGAACGACAGAAAGTATGAAGTAGTCGATAGAGAGATCAAGACCGAGATGGTTCCAGTTGACAATCCTTCAAGACTTAGCGCCAGAAGAAGGGCAATGAAATGGATCTATAGGGTTAAGGATGAAAACGGTAAGTATATCAATGTTGTTGACAAGCTTTTTGATGAAATAGCACCAAAATTTAAGGGCGTCAATGGCGGTTATACCAGAATATACAAGCTTGGACCCAGAAGAGGCGACGCTGCTGAGGCTGTTTTGCTTGAGCTGACGAAGTAAAGCAAGGGGCTTGACAGGATGAACAACGTTAGGGATTTGCCGCTAATTATGCGTCAATCCCTAGTTTTGTTTATAGGCATCAATAGGAAATGAGGGACGGGGAAATTGGTAGCAGACAAGAATATTATTAAAGTAAATAATGTCAGCTATGTATATAAGTCAAGCAATGCAGATCGGCCTGATGTAACAGCTTTGCGTCATATGAATCTGTCTGTCCGGGAGGGTGAATTTCTCGCTGTACTGGGTAGAAACGGATCGGGGAAATCGACCCTGGCTAAGCTCATGAATGCATTGTTTCTTCCAACAAGCGGGACGGTTACCGTCAATGGGTTCGATACGACAAATGATGAGCTGCTTTGGGATATCCGCAGTTCGACCGGTATGGTATTCCAGAACCCGGATAATCAGATCGTCGGAACCGTAGTGGAGGAGGATGTTGCCTTCGGGCCTGAGAATCTGGGTATACCGCCGGAGGAGATAAGAATCCGTGTAGATAAGGCGCTTGAGACTATCGGCATGACCGAATACAAGGATCATGCACCCCATCGTCTGTCCGGTGGCCAAAAACAGAGAGTTGCCATAGCAGGCATATTGGCGATGAAGCCCAAATGTATTGTTCTGGACGAGGCTACTGCCATGCTGGACCCAATCGGTAGAAAAGAGGTTATGCGGATTTTACGGAAACTAAATACCGAAGAGGGAATAACTATTATTCATATTACACACCACATGGATGAGGCGGGGAAGGCCGACAGAGTGTTGGTTATGGACGAGGGCAGCCATGTGATAATCGGCACACCAAGACAAGTATTCTCGGACGTAGTTAAAATAAAGAAGTTGGGGCTTGATGTGCCGCAGGTGACGGAACTTATGTATGAACTTAACAAAACGGGATATCACTTTCCGACGGACATTCTGACTGTAGAAGAGGCTATTGAGTGTCTTAAGGGGCATCTTGCGATATAGCATGTTTTGAGTTTCGCAAAAAGGAGCTACTGGTGCACTAGAGGTGAACTTATCAGACTAGGATCGACTTGTAGACTCGAATGCCTCCGCTTTTTTCCATATCTCTCACATTGGAAAAACGCTCTTCCATTATTTTTTTCAATGATGAGCCGCCCTTATTATGATAAGCAACCAGCCAAAGTGCACCATTTGGATTAAGGTGATAATAGGCCTGTTCAATCAAGCCGGTGATGAGCTGTTTGCCTGCTGCCAGCGGGGGATTGGTCACGATATCATCAAACACTATACCGTCAAGTGAGGAATACAGATTGCTTTTTATCACCTTGACATCAAGGCGATTCTTAGAGGCGTTAAGCATGGCGTAATCAACTGCTCTTTCATTTATATCTGAAAGACATACAGTTTGATCAGGATAAAGAGCCTTAATGAAGAGTCCTATGGCGCCGTATCCACATCCCAGGTCCAGAACTGTTCTTCCGGCTGGTCGATAGGTTTTGATTAGCAGCTCCGACGCCCTATCCACCTTGTTTTCAAATGCAAATACTCCACTCACAGATGTGAGAGTAAGCTGTACATCTTTAATTCTTCTGGTAAAGACCCGTTCTCTGATTTCCGAGCTGGGCTGTTGCGTATAGTAGTGCTCGCTCATTTTGACAACCTTTCCGTGTTCAGACAAACAACACTGTAGGCCCGAACAGTAGTTATATAAGTTGCTTATATTGTACCACGAAGAGGCACTATTATAATAGAAAAGGTTTTGGTATAATAGCCTTACAGTGTAAGGCTATTATACGCCTCCGGCAGAATTTATGGTCGTGCGAAATTTTCGGCTATTGCCGAAACGCACATGACCAATTATACCATGAATTTTAATGAACCTTTTATATTCATGGTATAATAACAAAGAACATCAGTATTTTATAAAGGAAGACAGGAGCATAAATGTCGATTATAGTTGAGAAACTTTCATATACCTACATGCCGGATACGCCCTTTGAAAAGGAGGCGTTGAAGGATATTAATTTGAGCATCGAGGACGGCGAATTTACAGGGATTATCGGGCATACAGGATCGGGTAAATCGACGCTGATTCAGCATTTTAACGGCCTTTTAAAGCCTAGCTCAGGGCGGGTTTTGATTAATGGTATTGATACCACAGGCAAAGAGCTGCGAGAATTGAGGCGGGATGTGGGCATTGTATTCCAGTATCCGGAGCATCAGCTTTTTGAAGAGACGGTTTACAAGGATATTGCTTTTGGACTTTTGAAGCAGAAGCTTTCAGAAGAGGAAATAGATGCAGAAATACTGAATGTGATACAGACGGTGGGTCTTAAGGAGGATATTCTTGACAAGTCTCCCTTTGAACTGTCCGGTGGGCAAAAGCGTAGAGTAGCAATTGCCGGGGTGCTTGCCATGAAGCCGAGCATATTGATACTTGACGAACCAACAGCCGGCTTGGATCCCAGAGGCAGGGATGAGATATTTGCTTTTATTTCAAAAATCCATGATACTATGGGCATTACAGTGATACTCGTTTCACACAGTATGGAGGATGTTGCAAGGCTGGTTGACCGTGTCATTGTTATGAACGAGGGGCAAATAGAGCTTGATGGTCCGGTAAAGGAAGTGTTTTCGGACATTCAGAGGCTCGAAGGGATGGGATTATCGGCCCCACAGATTTCATATCTTATGCAGGAGCTGAAGAAGATGCTACCGGATATCAATGACAGAGTCTACACGGTTGGTGCCGCCAGAGATGATATTCTCAGGCACCTGGGGGCAGGGGGTAATAGAAATGATTAACACTAATATTTCCATAGGCCAATATATACCGGGTGATTCAATTATACATAGAGCGGATCCCAGAACTAAAATCATATTATCCATTGCCTTCATGGTTATCATTTTCATGATGAGCTCCTTTTGGACTCTTTTCGAGCTAACAGTTTTTATTCTGATGGCAGTGTTTATTTCGGGGGTTCCTATAAAATATACCTTAAGGGGATTGAAACCGCTGCTGCTAATTATAACCTTTTCTGCACTGCTGAATATATTTACAACCAAGGGCACCCCTGTAGCTGA
Organism: uncultured Oscillospiraceae bacterium; assembly: GCA_964404395.1. Lineage (GTDB taxonomy): Bacteria > Bacillota > Clostridia > Acetivibrionales > DTU013 > JAAYBT01. The sequence continues at coordinate 4,743 of CAYOKA010000117.1, forward strand.
ATCGGTACCGTTGAAATATATTACCTATGAGGGTTTAATAATGGCGTTGAAGCTATCGGTACGCCTGACTTTGATTATTGTCAGCGGCTCATTATTAACATTTACCACAACGCCCATACTTCTTACAGATGGGATTGAGAAGCTGCTCAATCCTCTTAAAGTGATAGGTGTCCCAGCCCATGAGCTGGCTATGATGATGTCGATTGCGCTGAGATTTATCCCAACACTGTTAGAGGAAACTGATAAAATTATGAAAGCCCAGGCGTCAAGAGGTGCCGACTTTGATACAGGCAACCTTTTGCAACGGGCGAAGAGCTTTGTGCCGGTATTGGTACCATTATTCGTAAGCGCCTTCAGGAGAGCAGAGGATCTGGCAACTGCCATGGAATCCAGATGCTACAGGGGAGGCACCGGTAGGACAAGGCTGCGCCAGTTGAAATTTACCCATGCCGATGGGAAGATTGCGCTGACTGTGATTGTATTTATTGCAGCACTTTTGATACAGGAGTATATATAGGTCATGCTATATTGGCCATTTCATATACAAAACGAAGCAAGTATCTTGTATAATACCTAAAAAATATGCTAAAGGGGGGGTTTTAAATGTTGAAGCAAAAGACCAGAATCGAAAAATTCATGACAAGGTATGGGATGGATGCGGGAAGTATCAATTTAGAAGAAAACTGCGAGGTGTTCTTAAGGGAAATGCAAAATGGTCTCCAGGGGACAGGCTCCCTGCTTATGATTCCAACCTATATCGGTATGGAAAAGGAGTTGCCTGTTATGGAGCCCGTCATTACTATTGATGCCGGCGGGACAAATTTCAGAGTAGCTGTTATCCATTTTGATGAGGACAGGAAAGCGCTTGTTGAAGATTTCAAGGTTTATCCGATGCCCGGCTCAAAGGGTGAGGTTTCAAAGGAAGAATTTTTTGAGACGATGGCGGACTATATCCAGCCGGTTTTGCACAGAAGTAACAGGATAAGCTTTTGTTTTTCCTATCCAGCCGAGGCGATGCCCAATAAGGATGGTAAAATCATTAAGTTCAGCAAGGAAATTAATATCAGGGATGTGGAAGGAGAGCTTGTGGGAAGCAACCTGAAGGAAGTTTTCAAAAAGCGTGGGTTTGATGAAGAGAAGGAGATTGTAGTTCTCAACGATACTGTTGCCACACTGCTTGCAGGGAAAGCCGCTTCGCCTGACAGAGCATTTGACGGTTATATTGGATTCATTCTGGGGACAGGCACAAACATCTGCTATGCGGAAAAATGCAGGAATATATCTAAGGTGCCGCAATTGTCGGAACAAGATGGAGCAATGCTTATTAACATGGAGTCCGGCGCATACGGCAAGGTCCCAAGGGGGCAAATTGATATGGAGTTTGACGCAACAACGCTAAATCCGGGGGATTTTGCTTTTGAGAAGACTATCTCGGGAGCATATCAGGGAGGATTAACGCTGGCAACGATACGCAAGGCGGCTGAGGATGGCATTTTCTCGTCTGGATTTGTCGCTGAGCTAAAAAATCTTAATGAGCTGGCTTCAAAGCAAATCGATGATTTCCTGTTTTATCCCTATGGTGATAACCCCTTGGCTAAATGCTGTGCAAGATCGGGCGACGATGAGGATCGTGTGTTGCTCTTTTACCTAATTGATAATATTTTTGAAAGGATTGCGAAATTTGTTACATTCGCTTTGACAGCAGTTCTCGAAAAAACGGGAAGCGGCAAGAATCCCTGCATGCCTGCATGTATTACTGCTGATGGTTCAACTTTTTACAAATCAAAGCTTTTCAGAAGCAAGCTGGAATATTATATCAAGTCATATACCAATGACGTGAAGGGAACTTACTGCGAATTCGTGAAGGTGGATAATGGTACGCTGATTGGTACTGCTATTGCAGGTCTTCTGAATTAGGCGGTTATATAAAATGAGGAATATTATGCTGACAATTGAATTTGATGGCACAGCCTATCACGGCTGGCAGAGCCAGATAAATGCGATTACGGTACAGGATATTGTAACGGCTGCGGTTAACCGCCTTACGGGGGAAAGCTGCAGCCTTTCCGGTTC
>CAYOKA010000118.1:0-6807 GCA_964404395.1 uncultured Oscillospiraceae bacterium
CTAAAAAGAAAATTGGATCGGGTGGTGTTATCTGCATGACCGACAGTGTGTATCCCATAGACAGGTGCAACTCCTACATTCCGGTTTGGATTATCTAGGACTTTTTGCTCTTGCTAGAGTGAGCAGGGGTTTTATAGCGTAGCCGACTCTCTTATGGATAACAGGCATCTGCCGGTGATAACCGTGATAACAATTGCTCCCCCGACTAACGCCCATTTACCGGGAATCTCTCCTAATACCAGGAACACCCACACAGGATTGAGAATCGGCTCGATGATCGGTATCAGAGACGCTTCAAGCGCCGTTACATGCTTTATAGCCTTCGAATATAAAATATAGGGAAGCCCCAACTGAACAAGACCCAGCACCACAAGATACATCCAGCCTTTTGCATCAGGCATATCTCTGAAAACAAACGGTATACCGATAATGGCGGTTAAAATATTGCCCAACAGCACCGATTCAATTGGAGACCCATCCTTCTGCATGCGCATAAAAATTGCAAATAAAGCAAAAGCGAGCCCGCTTCCAGCAGCAAGGAGGTTACCGAAAACGCCGCCTGCACCGATATCATCCGCAAAAAACAGCACCATCGCGCCAATAGCTATAATTATTGTAACCCAGTCCGCTCGCCTCACCTTTTCCTTCAAAAGCCACCCACCAAGAACAGCCACATATACAGGGGCAGTATACTGAAGCAATATAGCATTTGCTGCAGTTGTGTGTTTATTGGCGATAACATATAGCATAACCGTCGCTGAGTAAGACAGTGCAGCTCCGATTTGCGCAAAAGACCAGTTTAGCTTTGGCTTTCCTGTGGCAAACAATATAAGAATTGCAGAAATGCCGCTCCTCACCCCTGCTATTGCTAGCGGATTTGAACTGATTGATTTAATCAGTAGCCCCCCAAAGCTCCAAAGAATTGCAGTAATAATCAGATAAATAATTGCCCTTGGCCTTTCCTTCATTGCTGAAATCTCACTCAAGATAATCACCATTCCATATTTGTTATGCGTAATATACTCAGTATATATGAAAGGGACACAGAATTACACTGTTATCTATTTTACCGATGCAAGTAATCAATACATAACAACGTTCTTTCCTGAGTTTTTCGCTTTATACAGGGCCTTATCAGCAGCACTTATAAATTGATCAACCCCCTTTACCTTCCTCGTAAAGGAGGCAACCCCGAAGCTGCAGGATAGTTCAACCTCCGGTATTAGCTCTTCATCCGATATGGATTTTCTGATACGTTCCGTTATTTCGACTGCTTGGGGTCTGTTCGTATGCGGCATGATGATCGTAAACTCATCTCCTCCCCAACGAGCTAAAGTATCAGTTTCACGAATCATTTTATGAACGGTAGCTACAACCTGAACAATAACCTCATCCCCGATTAGATGCCCATGTTTATCATTAATCTGCTTAAAATTATCAATATCGAAAAGAATTAGGGAAAGAGGCGTTTTATACCTGCTCGAAAATTTCATCCACATATTAATCTCCTCGTATAGCTTCGCTTTATTAATCAGCCCGGTAAGGGAATCAGTGAAGGATGATCTCTCAAGCTTCTTGTTAATCGCATAATTGTATCTTTTGTTGGAATACATGATGTAAGAGGAAACCGAGGATAAAATAATAATCAAAGCTGTATGAACAAAACCCGCGGAAAATATGTTTATGCTAAGCCGGCCGGCATACTTGATATATGCAACAACAAAAAAACAGGCGCTTCCGGCAAGTGTTACTATTACCATGCATATCCATCGATTTGGAATAAGAAAAATTGACAGTATTAAAATAACCATGCTCAATACCTGCACAAGAAAGTCGGGTGAAGAGTATTGCCAAAAAACAAAGATGAAGTTTGCAAAGCAAAGTAACTCACATAGAGAGATCCATGCAGAAATCCTGTAAGGATTCCCCATATGTTCGAGGCGCATAAAAAGGACAAGGGCAAAGATCAAAAATATGGATCTGCATATTGTTATAATAGTAAAAGATCCGAGATCTTTGATCAGGAAATAATCAGGGATAATAAACAGAGTATTGAGCATAGCTAATAATAGTATAAGTGGCTTCACATACTTTAAAGAGTTAAAAAGTTCTGCAGAAAAATATTCCACCTCATACTCTCTATCAGCAAACTCGCAAAAAACATTAATAGATTTTTCCATCACTTTTCTATCCACAATAAATAATCCTTCTATTATAGTATCACTATTTACAAAATAAGTATATAATTATTTGCCATGCTTTTTTAAACACGCCTCGCAAGGTTTTCTAAATACCGCAAAAGTTGCTATGGGCCTGTGGTCCCCGCCTTATAACACCAATGTTATTAACATATCGCACATATAGTGATAAAATATAAATATATTCTACTACATTTAAGCTGCTGGAAAGCTATTAAAATAAGAAGCATTTGTCCACAGTTTAGAAAAAAGGAGAACCTGTTAATGGCATATTATCTCAAATACGGTGACCGGAAATTCAAGGTAAATCTCCCTGACGATCAGATAAAGCTGGTGCTGGAGCCAAACCCTGTGGAGCTACCTTTGGATACGCCGAGCGAACTAATTGAAAGCGCTCTGGACAATCCAATTGGAACAGACCGCATAGAGGAAATTGTGAAGCCGGGAGAAAAGGTTTGCATAATAATAAGTGATAGTACGCGCAGTTGGCAGAATCCCGGATTGATAATTGGTGCTCTTTTGGGTAGATTGGGCAAAATCGGAATCAAAGATAAAGATGTAATTGTAATAAGTGCCCGAGGAACCCATCGTTCACAGACTGATGACGAGCTTCGCGCTCTTGTTACGGATGGAATATACAATCGCATTAAGGTCGTCGACCATAATAGCACTGATGAAGACAATTTGACCTTTATGGGTACAACAAGCCGTGGCACACCTGTGAAGCTTAACTCGATTGCAGTAAACAGCGACCGGGTAATCTTGATTGGCGCAGTGCTCCACCATTTTCTTGCCGGCTTCAGTGGAGGTCGCAAAAGTGTGGTGCCCGGTATTGCGGCCAAGGAAACAGCGCAGACTAACCATAGACTATCTTTGAATGGGGGACTGGGGAGCGGCGGTAATTCCCTCGTAAAAAGCGGTAGCCTGGAAAATAATCCACTGCAGCTTGATATGTTGGAGGGTGCGTTAATGTTAAATCCCTGCTTTATCATTAATGTAGTTGTAGATGATAATTACAGAACACTTAAAGCCTTTGCCGGTGATATGGAAAAGGCTCATTTGGAGGCATGCCGCTTGGTTGATAAGATGAACAGTGTATCAATTGACCGGCCTTATCCTATAGTTATCGCATCGGCAGGCGGGTACCCCAAGGATATGAACGTGTACCAGCCCATGAAAACTCTATGTCACATGCTCGAGTGCATTGAGGCGGGCGGAATCATGATAATGCTCTCCGAGAGCCGGGAGGGTTTTGGCTCTGCGGAAACCGAAAAGCAGATCACAGGCTATGACAACATGCTCGATAGAGAAAAAGCGTTACGCGAATGCTACTCTATTGGGGCTCATACGGGTTATCTTTATGCCGATACTGCTGAAAAATATACTTCTATATATGTAACTGATTTTGGAGCAGAGAATTTTTCCAAAACAAAGATGCATATTGTTCGAAGCCTGGATGAGGCACTGAAGCTTGCGGCTAAGCTATGCGGCGACAAGCTTAAAGAAGATGTGTTGCTAATGCCCAATGGGTCGGTTACACTTCCGAAGATAGCGGAGTAGTGGTGAGCGAATAGCGGAAATAGTGTATTGAATAACGGCAACTATAGAAAGATTGCTAAAAGTAGCCATAGATAAGGGGCTCGCGAATTGGCCGGGCTCGTGAATTAATCAAGAATGACAGAACAATGCAAGAGGAAAAACGAAAGAGAGAAAAGCATGGAAGCAGATAAGCTAACCGAACTCTGGCAGCACTATGAACAATTCAAAGCCCGCAACCTCAAGCTTGATATGTCCCGTGGGAAGCCTGAAAAAGCACAGCTGGATCTTTCGGTGCCAATGCTGCACATGGAGAACAGCTTTATCAGCGAGGACGGAATTGACGTGCGTAATTACGGTGACACAACCGGTATCCCCGAGGCAAAGCGCCTGTTCGGCGAATTGCTTGATCTTCCGCCGGAGCAAATTATAGTTGGTGGAAATTCGAGCATAAACCTTATCCATGATGCCCTCACCCGTGCGCTATTATGTGGCCCTATGGAGGGTGATACTCCCTGGGCGAAGCTTCCCCGGGTTAAATTCATATGCCCGGTACCCGGGTATGACTGGCATTTTCACATGTGCGAAACCCTGGGCATACAGATGCTGCCTGTACAGCTAACATCAAAAGGCCCTGATATGGGTGCGGTGGAGCAGCTTGCGCTGGATCCTGAAGTGAAGGGACTCATATGCAATCCAATGTATAGTAACCCCTCCGGGATCACATTCAGTGACGAAACAGTGGATCGTCTTGCAGCAATGAAAACCACTGCGCCTGATTTTCGGATTATATGGGACAATGCATACTTAGTACACCATCTGTATGAAAATGACCGGGATAGCCTGAAAAACATATATGACGCCTGCATCGAGAGTGGTAACCCCGACAGGGTGCTCATGTTTAGCTCCACATCGAAGATTACATTTGCAGGAGGCGGCATATCCGCCATGGGCGCAAGCCCTGCCAACATTGCCCGCCAGGCGGCTCTGCTCACATATCAGCTTGTTTGCTACGACAAGCTGAACCAGCTGCGCCACACAAATTTCCTGCCCGACAAAGCTGCAGTGGAGGAACATATGGCTAAGCACGCCACCATTATACGTCCCAAGTTCGAATATGTGCTGGGAGTGCTTGAAAGAGAGCTTTCCGGTATCGGAAGCTGGAGCCGTCCTAAAGGAGGATATTTCATTTGCTATTATGCACCGGACGGATCCGCTCGGCGAATCGTTGACCTTTGTCGGGAAGCAGGCGTAACATTGACCCCTGCCGGATCCCCCTATCCAGACGGAATAGACCCAAGGGACAGCACCATCCGTATTGCGCCCACGCTGCCGCCCCTTTCAGAGCTTAAGCTGGTTATGGAGCTCTTCCCTCTGGCAGTCAAAATTGCCGCAGCTGAAGCTAAGCTTAAATAAAAACGCCAAAGCCGAATCTAGGTATAGCTAAACATGCCGCAGCCGAAGCCGGAGCAATTTAGACCAGGATCCTGAAGCTACACAAAGTTAAATCACAATATAATCAGTTGTTTTTCTCCTGGAAATAGCGATCAAGGAATTGCTTCGTGCGCTCCTCTTTTGGCTTGCTTATAACCTGCTCCGGTGACCCGTATTCAACGATAACTCCCTCATCGATGAACAGCACATTATCTGAAATGTGTCTGGCAAAGGACATCTCATGAGTAACTATCACCATTGTGGTTTTTCTATCTGCAAGCTCTCGAATAACTCGAAGCACCTCGCCTGTAAGCTCCGGGTCAAGAGCCGAGGTCGGTTCATCAAAGCACAAAATATCGGGCTTCAGGGCAAGAGCTCGGGCTATAGCCACACGCTGCTGCTGACCGCCTGAGAGCTGATGTGGATAACTATCAAGCTTATCTGATAGGCCTACACTGTCGAGAATCGACTTTGCATTTTGTATTATTTCATCACTTATCCTATTTTTTTCAGTCTTATAGTCAGCGCGCTCCTTAGCAAGCAGCATCCCTGCAAGAGTAACATTCTGCACAACCGTGTACTGTGGAAAAAGATTGAAGGACTGAAAAACCAGCCCGAAGTGCAGGCGTTTATCCCGAAGTCCCTTTTCGATCAGTGATTCCCGGTCATCGGCATTAAATATTACCTTTTCATTTACAGTGATAGTGCCGGCATCCGGTATCTCAAGAAAGTTAAGACACCGTAGCAGCGTAGTCTTTCCGCTGCCTGATGATCCAATAATGGAAAGTGTTTCACCCTTCTCCACACTGAAGCTTATATCCTTGATGACTTCAAGATTTCCGAAGCTTTTATTTAAATTTTTAACTTCAAGTACTGGCATCATTAACCTCCTACGCTTTGAAATAATCCAGCTTGCGTTCCAGCTTGCCCAGAAGCAGTGTCAGTATACCATTGAAAACCAGGAAAAACAGACCGGTAGAGAACAAAGGCCAAATAAGGCCTTGCTTAGTAAACCGCTCGGCGGTCATAATAATCTCTGTAAGTCCAATCACCCGCGCCAGCGAGGTGTCCTTTGTCAGTGTAATGATTTCATTACTCATGGGAGGAACGATTCTTTTGATTACCTGTAAGAGAACAACCTTAAAAAACACCTGGGACTTAGTCATCCCAAGAACTGCACCCGCCTCATACTGCCCCTTTGATATGCTTTCTATACCGCCTCTGTATATTTCAGAGAAATAGGCTGCATAGTTGACGACAAAAGCAATGAGCGCGGCCGTCATCCTGGACTTCATCGGCACACCGAACAAGAGCCCCGGCGCGTATAATACAACAAAAAGCTGCAGCATTAGCGGCGTCCCGCGAATGACCCACACAAAGGTTTTGACAAGCCACTTTATCGGCCTGAATTTCGACATAGAGCCAAAGGTTATCACCAGTCCCAGCGGCACCGACATAAGCAACGTCAGGACGAATAGCTCTGTGTTTAGCCAGAATCCCTCCAATAGGGACATAATGTAGTTCATACCCTTCCTCCCCCGAATAATAAAGAAGTCTCCATAAGAATCGCGAAGACCCCGATGGAGAACTTCCTTGTTATTTTAGTACAGTAATTATTTAAGAAGAGCATCTTCCAGCC
>CAYOKA010000119.1:0-6783 GCA_964404395.1 uncultured Oscillospiraceae bacterium
TCAACAGAGGCTTTTGCGATGTAACCTTAATCAAACTTAGCTACACAATATATAGTGACAAACTTTCATACATATCCGCAATATATTGTGCTGCGGAACTCAAAACATGTAACATCGCAAAATGCCCCAACATGCTTTTACCCTGCCGCTATTATCCCTAAATAAGAACACTTATATAGGTTTTTATCTTATCTGCCTAAAGCGCTCTTCATAATCTGTATTTTTCCCTGCCGATTTTGTATAAATCAGTTCCTGCACTGTCTATTACAACAGTGGCGGGGAAATTCCTCACTGTAAGCTTCCTTAACGCTTCCGGTCCTAGTTCTGGGAAAGCAATTATTTCTTCGGCAATAATGCACTTTGAAAGCAATGCCCCCGCACCTCCTATAGCTCCAAAATAAATAGCTCCGCTATGTATCATGGCATCGATGACCTGTTTGCTTCGCAGTCCTTTCCCTATCATGCCGGTTAGTCCAAGCTCTATGAGCGAAGGCGCATATGCATCCATCCTTCCGCTGGTGGTAGGGCCTGCAGATCCAATAACCTTTCCCGGCCTTGCCGGACAGGGGCCTACATAATAGATAATCTGATCTTTTATATCAAAGGGAAGCTCCCTTCCCTGATCCAGCATTTCAATCAACTTCCTGTGGGCGGCATCCCGCGCGGCATATACGGTGCCGTTTATTTCAACTGCATCCCCGGCCTTAAGCTTCATGGCTGCTTCCTTCGTAAAAGGCGTTTCAATTGCGATTATATTATCCACGGATAATCCCCCCCTATCGGCGCAAGTATGCCTACAGCACCGCTTCCACATGCCTGGTCGCATGGCAGCCCATGTTGAGTGCTACAGGAAGACCGGCAATATGTGTCGGATATACTTCTATGTTCACCGCCATTGCAGTAAGCCTGCCTCCGAAGCCTGCCGGCCCGATTCCGAGGCGATTTATACGATCCAGCATTTCTTCCTCCAGCCTGCATATATCTTCATCGTCATTGCGGATATTAATCGGACGAAGCAGTGCCTTCTTGGCAAGAATGGCCGCCTTCTCCATGGTGCCGCCTATCCCTACACCGACTATAACCGGAGGACAGGGATTTGGCCCGGCCTCTCTCATCATCTCTTCAATAAAGGCCTTCACGCCTTCTTCCCCATCTGATGGCTTAAGCATCCTCACTCCGCTCATATTCTCGCTGCCGAAACCCTTTGGAGCCACCGTTATCTTCAGGCTGTCTCCTTCAACAATATTGTAGTGAATTACAGCAGGAGTATTGTCACCGGTATTGACTCTGTTAAGAGGACTTGATACGACGGATTTTCTTAGATAACCTTTCGCATAGCCTCTTCTGACTCCTTCATTTATGGCCGCTTCGAGACTTCCGCCTGTCACGTGTACATCCTGCCCGATTTCTATAAAAACAACGGCCATTCCTGTATCCTGACATATGGCTATTTGCTCTCGTGAAGCTATATTTGCATTTTCAACAAGCTGCAAAAGCAATAACCTGCCTGTCTCGGACTCCTCATTGCAGGCTCCCTCTTTGAGAGCCTCCAGTATATCATTGTTCAGTTTATAATTTGCTGCCATGCACAGCTGCTCAACCACATCAGTAATTTTTGAAATGTTGATTTCCTTCATCCGAGCCTCCATTACATTACAAGCCGCAAGGCCGCTTAACACTTGCAGATCCCGCAATACATCCGTCCCCCACAGGACTACCTCACCATAATAAAAGAATCCTTTGTAAATTGCAACTAATTGCATGTTCACAGAAAATTTAAAAGTTGATAAAAGACTTTTTCATACCGCTTTGGTATAATGAAAGGAGAAAAGTAGTATATATCATAGATTATGTGGAAGCAGCTAAACGAAGAGGTGTTTTATATGGAGTCCAGAAATATACTGGTCTGCGTCACGCAGCAAAAGAACTGCGAACGCTTGATTAATGCGGCAAATAAATTATTAGATGAGTATAAAGGTAATCTATATGTGATTAATGTGGTGAAAAATGATCTTAACTTTCTTAATAGCTCTGTTGAATCTGAAGCTCTTGAATACCTTTTTGGCATTTCAAAAAGCATCGGTGCGAATTTATCCGTTCTCAAGTCCGATGATGTTGAGGGAACCATCGCACGATATGCAGATGATAATGCTATCGGCTGCATCATTCTTGGGAAATCTCACTCTGAAAGCAAGGGAAACCGCTTTATGAAGAAACTAAAATCAGTGTTGAAAAATGATATAGAAATAAGAATTTTGTCGTAAATAATTATATATAGTCTAGAATACATATTTTGTGTAGTTCTAAATGACTAAATTATTGTGAAAGGCTTGACTTCAGGGCATTTTCGTTATAAAATATTGTCGAATTCCAAATATAGGAGGTTGTTTTATGAACAAAACAGATTTAATTAACTCGATTGCCTCAAAGTCAGGTTTAAACAAGAAAAACAGCGAAGCAGCACTCAACGCATTCATCGATTCAGTAGAAGAAGCCCTCGAAGGCGGGGACAAAGTAGTATTAGTCGGTTTCGGTACTTTTGAAGTCAGACAGAGAGCAGCACGCAAGGGTAGAAACCCTCAGACCAAGAAGGAAATCACTATCCCTGCTTCAAAAGCTCCTGTGTTCAAAGCCGGAAAAGGTTTAAAGGATATCGTAAACGCAAGGAAATAAGTAATTCCAGTTTTGAAAAAAGGCAGCCAAAAGGCCGCCTTTTTTGTTTTCCTCTGCTACTATTCAGCTAAGGTACCGTCAAAGCTGTCGGCGCCTGAATGTTCACACTTCTCCGCATCATCACTACTTCATCATGTCTATAGCCTTTTCTGTCAAAAATCTGATGACATCTGAGCTTCCAAGGTTCTTTCCGGCACAGGATATACTGATAATATCCCGAAGCTCACACTTGGCATTTTTAATCTTATTGCATCCACTATTGATTGCACAACGTATTGCTCGATCAATGCTCTTTGCAGTCGTATTATACTTTATAGCTAATTGCGGATAGATAAGCTTCGTTACGGAATTCAGTACCGCCGGACGATTTACCGAAAGTATAACAGCCTCCGCCAGATAACGATATCCGGCTATATTAGGCGTGATTCCCATTCTTTTTATCAAGGTTGCCACAACCTGTTCAAGGCTGTCTGCTTTCACACTCGGTCCACTAATACCCTTGCCTATTGTATATGTCCTCCTTTGTAGCCCCGAGTGCAAGTTATATAGGCTTCTAATATGTGAAACCAGCACCTCAGGGTCGAAAGGTTTCATTACATAATAATCTGCGCCCAGCTCAATAGCCTGTCGTACAGTATTATCCTTTCCTATTGCCGTCAAAACTATAAAAACCGGTCGCTGTGAGGGACTCATTTCCGTCACTTGCTCCAGAACACCTATCCCGTCCAAATTAGGCATAATAATGTCCAGCAATACAACATTCGGTGCCAGCTCCCTAATCATATCCAGTGTTTCGCGCCCATCCCGTGCAATCCCCTTTACATACATATCCCCGGTTCCATCAATATATTCCTTAAGCAAATTGCATAGATCAGCATTGTCATCAGCGATTAATACAGAAATCAGATCATTCATTTAGTATCTCCTGTACAATTTTTTCAGGTGCTTTCCCGGCACAATCTACGGTGTAGTCGGCATACTTTGAGTACAAAGGATCACGCTCCTCAAAAAGCTCTGCGAGGGTTTGCCCGTCTGCCCTTACCAATCTTCGTCCGGGAGCAAGTCGTCCATCAAGTATAGTTGGATCCTGCTTTAAATAAATAAGGATGCCTATATCTTTAAAATATCTCATTAGCTCACTGCTCTTTACAACTCCGCCGCCTGTTGCAATGATGCATCGATCAAACCTCGTGGAAAATACTACTTTCTTTTGTATTTCCAAAAATTTCTCGATTCCATCTTCCGCTACAATCTCTCTTGGTGAGCGTCCATGGCTCATGCTAATACATTCATCCGTGTCTATATAGGATAATCCCAGCTTTTCAGCTAACAAGGGACCCACCGTGCTTTTGCCGGCACCGGGCATTCCAATCAGTACAATAATGTTCTTGCTTGCCGCATCCGGATTGACGGCGGCAGACGATGCTTTACTTGAATCGGCTATGTCGGCAACCACTTGCTGTGCGCCGGTTATCTCATTGCGTTCCCGTCCTGTCATAGTTTATCCCACCCCGGATCAATAGCAGACGTTACACTTTTATATCCCTCCGCCATATATATTGCATCCAGCAATGCAATCCTCATCATTGCTTCACAAACAGCATATATCCTGGCGCAGATGGTCGGATCGCTCCTGGAAGCAAATACATGATCGATACTTTTGCTCTTCGTAATATCAACCGTAGACTGCTGCTGTAGTATTGTCGGTGTGGGCTTGCATGCAATCCTCAATCTAATTTCCTCACCGTTGGAAATACCCCCAAGCAACCCACCTGCACGGTTTGTCCTGAAGCGTATCCTGCCTGTTTCCTCATCGAAGTAAGGAGTGTCATTGGACTGGGAACCGGTCATTTCAGCATGTCTGAAACCGTCCCCGAACTCTATCCCCTTCACGCCGCCAATAGACATCATAGCATGGGCAATGGTTGCGCTGAGCTTATCGAACACGGGTTCGCCCAGACCCGCGGGTACGCCTGCGGCTACAACTTCCACAATACCTCCGCAGGAGTCCTTTGCGGCTTTTACCTTTTCCAGATCCTCAATCATCTCATCTGCCTTCTGTAAGTCCGGGCAGTTCAATTCATTTTTTCGGTAATTTGCCTTTGCTGTCTCATATGTGACCGGAGCTGCCTTTATGCCATGGGACTCTACTACATATGCGATTACATCGATACCCATTTTGTCAAGAATTAATTTAGCCACAGCACCGCCGGCGACTCTTGAAACAGTTTCTCGTGCCGATGCCCGGCCTGCCCCTGCCCAATCGTAATAGCGGCCGTACTTCTTATAGTAGGTATAGGACGCCTGTCCCGGCCTGACCAGGTTTTTGTTCCCCTTATGCTGTTTTATATGCAGGTCCTCAATATCACTACTGGGTATGATCATGCCTACAGGTGCACCTGTAGAGAGATCGTCCTCCATGACGCCGGAAAATATGTAAACCCTATCTGCTTCCTTCCTGGGTGTACTTACCCTTGTAAGCCCCGGTCTTCGCTTGTCCAGCTCCTCATGAATAGCTTGCGCAGTAATCTTCAATCCCGGCGGCACACCATCAACAATAACCATCTGCCCCCCATAAAGCTCCCGGGGTACGGCAGGGTTTTTTCGAAATCCCCCGGAGTACGATTCACCACAGGTTGTTATCCTGAACACTCTTCCAAATGTATTTCCAAGCATTATATTACCTCCAGCCTTCCGATTCCTCTAATATCAACTCGATATTGCCCCCGCATTCTTTGATAAACACCGGGAATTCAGGAAATGTAACATCCATAGCCTCAGCCGTATCAATCACCGTTTCCCCCTCTATATTCATACCCGCAACAGCCAATGCCATTACAATCCTGTGATCGTCATAACCACTGACCGGGCAGCCTTTCAATTTGCTTTTTCTGATAACAAGCCCCTCAGGGAGCTCCTCAATATCTGCGCCCATCTTCTTCAATTCTGAACACATCACACTTATTCTATCTGTTTCCTTCACTCTTGCCTGAGGAACATTGACAAGACGGGTTTCACCCTCGGCAAAGCACCCGGCAACTGCCATTGCAGGCAAAGCATCCGGCGTTGAATTCATATCTATCTCAATGCCCTTAAGGCCCTTGCCTTTTACTATAATACCATCGCTGGTATACCGGATGTGGGCTCCCATCTCCTTAAGATAATCAAGCACCTTTTTGTCTCCCTGGGGATCGCTCATGACCAAATTTCTGAGAAGAACCTCCCCACCTGATATTGCAGCGAGAACCATGAAAAATGTTGCACTGGAAAAATCTCCGGGAATAGAAATATCAAATGCCTTGTACCGCTGTCCTCCCTTGATCCATATAGTTTTAAAGCAGTCGTTTCTATATTCTATTCCTTGATTGTTCAGCCACCACATTGTCATCTCAACATATGGCATTTCGTTCAGTCGGGTAACTATTATTTCCGTATCATTGTCCAGCAAGGGTGCATTGATTAGTATAGATGAGAGATATTGGGATGTAACAGCATCAAGCCTGGCCCTTCCTCCCCTTAATCTTCCCTTTACCACGACAGGAGCCATATCGTTGCCACGGGTGGAAAACACCTCTCCCCCCAATTGATTCATTGCACTAATCAAGGCTCCTAGCGGTCTTCTTCTTATTTGATCGTCGCCGGTAAAAACAGTAACGCCATCTATCAGACCGGCAGTCATCATGGCAAAGCGAAGGGATGTGCCGGAATTGCCCACGTCGACAATATCTTCCGGTACTGAAGGTATTGCACCGAAACCATTTACAATAAAACTATCTTCCGTATTCTCAAATCCGGCACCAAAAGATCGGCATACGTCAATTGCAGAAAATGCATCTTTAGATAACAAAGGATTTGCAATGACCGAACATCCGCTTGCAAGACTTGCTATAAAAAGAGCCCTTATGGTATGGGACTTAGATCCCGGAATGCTCACTGCGCCGTGAATTCCGGACTTTTTTACCTTCAAAAGCATATATTACATCCTTTCTACCGTTCTACATATTATACAAAATATTATATATCCTTACTGTTGCATAAATTGGTTTTAGAAACTTTTGTGGGATAACTATATATTAATATATGGCAACATTGCAAGTCAAACCTTTTTGT
>CAYOKA010000120.1:0-2126 GCA_964404395.1 uncultured Oscillospiraceae bacterium
AAGCCTATCAGCTACTATAAAGAAGCCTATCAGCTGCTTTTATATTTCAGTGTTATATTTCGCGAATAAGAAAGACCACCTGTACACTGTACAGGCGGTCAGGACACCATCATCAAAATTTACTCATTGTCCTATATTGCATACGGAGCTTTACTAGCAGCATTGATTAGCCGTTCGGTTCTGATCAGATCACGGTGTATCTATTACCAGCTATAGTATTCTGTTCCCTTAATCGCATTGTCGTAGATAGGAATCAAACAAATAACATCATCATCAATCTTCTTAGGATCGCCATTGTTATACAGGTAGAGTGTGCCATTATAGTAATTGGTGCTGTAATCATAGAGATACAGGATGTCTTCATCGTTGGTAATGGTAAAGTCATGTACATCATCGGAAACCTTAGTCTTGGTGCCGTTTTTAAACATCTTCAAAGTGCCAAAATGCTTATCTTCATTCCAGTCAGTATAGTATAGAACTGCATCGCCAAGATAGGAGACAGCATAAAGGCGCACATCATAGTCAATTGCAATTTTGTCAATGTAGAGATCTCCCTTGAAGTTATCATCACTTACATTCTTGTAGTACGAAACCTTGTCATCTTTCGCAAAGCTGATCGCATATTGTCTGACATCGCTGTCAAACATTTTCGGAGCGCCAACCTGGGCATCTGTTATTGTTATCTTGTACAGGTCGCCATATCTATCCTCAGAAATGTCATCAAGGAAGTATACCGTGCTACCATCAGCAGATACCATGAAATTGACTGCATCCGTTTGAGTAACAACAGACAGGGCTGTTCCGATTGCTATATATTTCTCAGAAGAAGAATAAAGTGCAGCATTGACCATGTCACTCACTTCATTATAGTTGCTGATTTCAGAGAGCTTAACTTTTTTAACCTCGGACTGGTTGTAAATCTGGAGGGTTATCACGGCCTTGTCATGTGCATATGAAAGATCCCATTCGTTAACCAGTGCGTCTGTGACAACCGCTTTTTCAGTACCGTTGAAGTAATAAAGGGTGTATCCGGTGGTCTCCATAGTTGAACTCTGAAGACTTTCACGAAGAGAGTCTCTTTCACACTTAGCCCAGTATGCATTATTAGCCTCATCATATTCTGCAGTCATTTGGTTACAAGTGGCTTCGTATGCAGCATAATCAGTTTCGTATTGTGCCTTTGCAGCGTCATATTCCTCTTCGGAGTCATAATCCCACCAAGAAGGAGCAATGGGATAAGAGGGATAATTAGGATATTCCGGTTCAGTCAACGCGGCATCAGTAGCAGCCATGTCATCATTCACATAATCCAAGAGGCTCATTTGTGCAGATTCTGCCTTGGTGTAGTACACTTCACCAGAATCAAAAACCTTTACAACTCTGGATACATCTGAATCAATTTTTTCCTTGTCTTCGTTACCTTCGACCTGCTTGTATAAAGAACCATCTTTGATGTAGTAAATTACCGACAGATCATCGGAAACATGTTCAATTCTGCTAATATCGCTTGCAAGCTTTATGCTATCTTTGTCAGCATACCACAGGTGAAAACTGCTATCTTCCTTGTGGTATGCGATTTTTTTGCAATCGTCAGTAACATCGAAATTATCAACACCACTTGCAATTTTCTCCTTGTCAGTTAAATCGTGCCGGTAGAGAACACCGTCAGACCCCTTTATGTAGACCACTTGATCGCCGGCATCGTTAATGGCATATTTCATCATATCTGAATCAATTTTTACGGGTTCTTCTTCCGGCTTGTTAATATCTCTGCAGTAAAGGGTAAATCCGTCGGAAGAGCCATCCAATCTGTCAGGGAAGAAGATACGATTTCCATCTTTGCTAAATGCAATAAAGGAACCTAGGGAGGAACCCTCATAGGCCATGTCAGAGGCAGAAATACTGTTGTCGTTCAGTAAGCGAGTGGTAATCTCCTTTACGCCTTCGCGGGTGAAATCAGTGTAGTAGATTTCTCGATCCTTGAGGTACAGTGCATAGTTATCTACACCTCTGCCACCAGAAAATATAGAGACAAGCAAAATAATCACAATAAGGGCAATAATTCCGGCTCCACCAAACAAAAGAGTCTTCCTGGGCAGAGCCTTCAAGATATTTTTCTTCTCTTG
>CAYOKA010000120.1:2226-6741 GCA_964404395.1 uncultured Oscillospiraceae bacterium
TGAATAATCTCGAAGGATTCTTTTAATAATGAATCAGTTAAGTAATCAGCTGCATTGCCGAAAGCGGACAAGTAATACTCACGATCCGCAAGGTTAATCAAAAACAAATAGCCGTCCTTATGCTGTTCTGAACTGTCGGAATTACTGCTGAACGCATGAAGAAAATAATCATCGGCAAACTCTTGGTTAGTTAATCCAAACATATCATTCGTGACGACAATCATAGTTGAGTAATTAGATTCAGACGTTATTTGTTTAACCGTCTGAAGAATATTGTTAATTGTGTCAGATGACCAAATATGAGCCTTATCATCAACAATCAACAACAATGAAGTATCGAGATATTTTGCGTAGTGTTCATCTATGACCTCTAGAGCTTGTCCGTCAGACTCGCTTGATGGTTCGGTTCCTTCCGCAGATGCCTCTGGTGCATTGGATTGATTTTCTGCGAAATCTTGGCTATCAGATGCCTCAATATCCGATACTGCGGTTTCGTCTTTCTCCTTTGTCTCTTCACCTGTATCAGTAACTATATCTGCCACTACCCCTGCAGCCCTATCCGTCCAAATGAATTTGTCTATTGGTATATAAATTCGCCAATCAATGAATCCTCTTGCACTTAAGAAGCCAAGTATTCCTCCTGATACCACTGCGAGAAGAGAAAATATAAGCAATATCACAAGTCCGATGCGCTTCTTTTTGCCAGGCGGCTTTGTGGCGATTGCAGCAGGATCGCCTTTTTTCGGAGAATTTCGCTTGGCTCCAGCTTTTGCAGTGTTACCGTGTGTTTCGGGCGAAGCTGTGATAACATCATCCATTTTTGGAGGCATCTCATTTTGAGATTTTTCGATTGTTGCTCCACAATACCCACAAAATAGAGCTTTGTCTGCTATTTCTTTCGAACACTTTGGACATTTCATCTAATTCCCCCCTCCGCTGTCGGCTTGGTATTTGACACAGTATTGACCGGCATGAGTCTACCGGAACTATTAATTTGGAATACTGTCCAGTAGGTTCCTATCTGATCTGTTGGCACATGATACTCTGCAATCTGATTGCTTCCAATAAAGACTCTTACAATAGCTCCAGAGAAGCTCAGGTCAGTCGAGCTGGAAGAACTCTTGTTAGAGTAGTCATGAACGGCATAAGTATATGCGCCGTAAATGCTCTCAACGATGGTTATGGTTTCAGGGCCATAACTTGTTGTATCATCAACGTCGAGGTTAGCCATCTCCACTCCTTCATAGTAGTAGTGCATGTCATGGTAGTACACATTGAACGCATCATCGCTCGGTGTCCGTCCAATAAGGTGCGAATCCAAGTCAGAAGGCGAAGAGCCCCAGGTTAGAACGATTCGAACCTCATCGGCCGCTAATACCGGAGTAATGGTAAAGTCAAAGTCTGTCTTTGCATTTTCACTCAGAACTATAATGTTCGAATAACCCGTGACATAACCATTCATGGTCGCTTCAACGGTATAATATCCAACAGGAACATTTGCTATCGAGTAATGGCCGGAGGAGTTAGTCAGAGTTTCAAAGTTCTCAACATATAGGCCGGAAGTGTTGTTCCAGTCATTTCTCAGTCTAAGGCGAACATTGCTTATCCCTCTGCCATCCAGAGCATTTGAAACTGTACCCCCTGCCGATCCTGTACCCGATTGGCTATTATCCATTAGCAAGATGTGTTCGGTATACTTGATCTCGCTTTCCTCAACTCTTTGGCTCGATGTAAGTGTCCGATACCCATCTGCACTGATAACAAGGCGATAGTTACCTTCCGCAACATTAAATGAGAATTTTCCATTTTCATCTGTTATTTGTGTGCTGATGGGTGTGGTGTTGTTCGTCGCGTTATACAGTGCCACCTGTGCACCCTCAAGTTCTCCTGTTGAAAGGTCATCAGTATATGCAGATACTTTTCCTTCCAACATACTTCCGGAAATCAGCACACGGAAAACCGTGCTATATGTTTGTCCATCTGTGTGTAAATAAGTTGTATTCACATAGCAGCTTCCGGAAGAGGTGGCAGCAGGGAGGGTAAGGTTCCCATCCTCCACAACAAGTTGTGTAGCTTCATTTGACACGAATTTCAGGTCGTCATAGGATATGACCTCTGTTCTATTGACACCGCTCTTGACATCAAAGTATTCAAATAAAATCTCTGGCAGCCTGACCTTATTATTTACGGCGCGAACACTTGATGTGTTTGCAATTATGCCGGTAGCAATCTTTGAATTGCCTAAGGTCCAGGCTTTTATCGGGAACTTTTTTTCAATGAGCTCGTAACTGAAATCAAATTGTTTAACAAGGATATTTATATGTGCGTTGACATTGGCACTAAAATAAACGCCTGGTTCAAAATAGCTGTATAAAAACCTGTCGACCGTAGCCTCATTTGCTCCCAGGATTGGGATTGTCACGTACACATCTGCATATAAGCCTATTTGCGGGTCAACATTTATGTTGGCAACTTTATCGCTTATCAAGGTTGCTTTGATTACCAGCTTAATGCCTGCCTTCGCGGCAGCCTTTCCACGTAAAGACAGAGATACATCTTCGCCACTTCGGAAAGTATTCGAATATGCTCTAAACTTGTTATTTGTAAAGCACACACCTACCGTATACACTGTTGTGTTCTCCTGGCCAATAACAATGCTTGCCGTCATCTCAAATTTAGCAAACAATTTGACCTCAGCACTGAAGTAAAGTCCCGGAACAGAAGGGACCGGCAGCTTCCAGTCAAATAGTTTTATTTCGCCACCGGTTGCATCCGCTGCAATCTGATTCAATTTATCTGTAATCTTTTTTACGTTTTTTTGGTGCTGCTTATGTACATAGTAATCATTATAACTGCTGTATTCATCTTTATCAGCAAACAAGCCTTCTAAGTCGGATTCCCAATCTTTATTATAAACTATACGAGTAAGCTCGACTTCCCATGAAAAACCCGAAGTAACAGAGCCTGATACATCCCAGTTCGTAACACCCTGAATATTTGCCTGAACCTTTAGGCCAAGCGTGTTCTTAAGTGTAAGCGATACCTCATGATTTTTAAGCTCACTAATTCCAAACAAGCCATTCTCGCCGGGTTTAAAAGTTATTTTGATTACAATTTCAAGCGAGTTTGTTTTGGCATCCGGAGTAATCGATACATCAAATGCGCCATCTTCATGGGTATCCGCAGCATACACAGCCAATGTCAGTGCAGAATAGAAATTGCTGTTTTTGACGTTTTCGATTATTTCAGCTTCAAGATCAGGGTTCACAATTATTGCATTAGCATCAAACTCATATTCCCCGTATACATCAAGCTCCGAATATATTTCATCAATGGCAGGAGTTGTAACAAGTGCCGTTCCATCATCCAGGATCTCAGATATTTTGTAGACAACATATTCATCATTCTTATTCGCACCAAAGACAATCTCACCCGGCTGAGCGGCAAGTCCATCGAGGGAGATAGTATCGTCCGATACTTCTTCAATAACCGCCGCCGTTTCAACAACTTTGTCAGTGAACACATACTCCTCGATAGTTTCACGTTCAATACAGAATGTCAAAACTCGTGCGTTTTTTAGGTTTTCGTCAAAAAAAGAAACACCTGCTCCCAGTGTCAATGTGTATCTTTCGCCTGTAACATAACCACCAGCGGGAGGGACAATGTTGTAGCTGTTCCCGGAAATCCTTTCATATTCACAGGTAACCTTATTGCCTGCGTAGTCGGTTATTGAATATGTCGGAGCTCCGTCGGAATTTGATGCGATAACACGAAATTTTATATCGCTTGGTGCTTTCTGAAGATAATAATAATCGGACATCTCGTCGAATACTGTCAGATACTCCGCATTAAAAGCGTATGTTCCATTGTTGGACAGAACGAAGCTGCCAATAAAGGAGCCTACAAACAATGCGAGCACAATAAACACAGATAATATTCGTTTAAAGATTTTCATACTGATAGACTCCTTGTATGCTTATTTAAAAAAAGAGCGATAACAAACAACCAACCCCGCAACGACAAAACCGGCCATTAGGATGTAGGTTGTAGCTTCCGGGCGAACAAACGCATATTCAGGTGCGGCCTTATTGTATGCCACACCTAATTTTTGCCCTGTGCGGAAGGTCGAAGATCTGAAACTGCTTTTTATTGTATAAGGAATTCCACTGACATAATACTCAACATTAGCTGTATACACTGACCCACCTGCACCTAAATCCCGTTCACGCTCAATTGACACAATCTCGCCTACAGTAATCATTTTATTTGGTATGCGACGAAAAACTCCGGAAATTGCACCTATAAGCAGAGCTATGAAAATGAGAATAATGCCCGGCATAAACTGACCTCCCATAGTGTTTTCTCTTCTTGCACATTATAGAAAGTGCCATTATCAAAAGGCAAGCTTTTGATAATAGCTACACTTTATCACTAAGCATTATGTCACAAAATCCCTGTGTTTTCAACACTTAGTAAAAATAACAATTATGTGCTCGATTTTTACATCGTCGGCCT
>CAYOKA010000121.1:0-6720 GCA_964404395.1 uncultured Oscillospiraceae bacterium
TTTCAAACATAACTTCCCCTCCCATAAATTTAAGAAATAATTACTTCAACGGATCACATATGGACCCGATCAAGCCTGCACAAAAAAACCGAATGTTCGTACTTTATTCCATCCTAATACCTGGGCGGTATGTTTTAATTCATTGATAGGGTTAAATTCACAGACCGCAAACATGTACACGATCAGCAAACCCCTATAACCCCTTAAGCCCTTAAGCCCTTTGTTTCGGTGTTCTTAAGGGTCAAGTCAGCTCTCTTTTCGATACTAATACTATCAAATGAACTATCGTCTTGTCAACTGCAAAAATGGATGAATGCGAACATTTTTTATTATTATATGGCGAACATTCGTGCTTTCTAGCTTTACCGTTGTATTAGCAGCTTGTCATTGCGTAACTCCTTTCCTGCCCAGCAGGAACATCGTAATGAAGCCCAGAATCAAGGCAAAGGCAGAAACCGGTAATTGCCAGCCCTGCGGTATCCCCGGGAATACCCGTCTTTAGACTTTTAACACCATAATTATTAGGAGAACCCGACATACAAAACTCAGGAAACAGGCGCAAATATGCGCTTTTTTTATTGTAAAAACACTTGCAAAAATAATTTTTTTAGTGTATAATTAATGGTGTTAAATGGTGTTTCGAAGGAGGATATTTTATGGCTTATTTCCTTAAAAAATCAAACCTTAAAAGGGGAATTTATCTTCAAATTTATGAATCATTCTACAATCATGACAAAAAGGGAACCGCTCACAAATCCTATAAAGCGATTGGCTATGTGCAGGATCTTATTGACTCGGGTATTTCTGACCCGATTACCTATTATTCCGATGTTGTCGCTCAAATGAACATTGAGGCAAAGCGTATCAAAGAAGAAAATGAGGTGAAGCAGATAGGCGAATCCCCCGAAAGCTACCTTGGCTATTTCCTTTTACAGAGCATTTATCATAGCCTGCACGTCTCCAATTACCTGGATTTGATGCAGTCTGTTAGAGGTTTCCGCTTTCGGCTCTCTGGACTAATAGAAGCTCTCGTGTACAGCAGGGCAGTTGACCCATGCTCCAAGAATAGAACCTGTCATGATGTAATTCCGAAGTTATATGAAACCCATGAGCTCTCTTATGACCAGATTCTCGATGGCGTTGAGTATATGGGCAATGAATACGAAAAGATTATCGAAATCTTCAATCATCAGATTAGCCTAAAATACCCCATAGATACATCTACCACCTACTTTGACTGCACAAATTTTTATTTTGAAATTGACAAGGAAGATGAATCCAGGAGAAAAGGCCCTTCAAAAGAAAACCGAAAAGACCCCATCATTGGCCTTGGGCTGCTGCTGGATGCAAACCAGATCCCCATCGGTATGAAGCTCTACCCCGGCAACGAAAGCGAAAAACCCGTTATCCGTGATGTCATAAAGGAACTCAAGAATCGGAACCAAATTTCCGGCAAGACGGTACAGGTCGCAGACAAGGGTCTTAACTGTGCGGAGAATATTATTAATGCCCTGAAAAACAAGGACGGCTACCTGTTTTCTAAATCGGTGAAGCAACTCCCCGAAACTGAAAAGACGTGGGTTCTCTTACAGAATGGCTATAAAAAAGTCATTGATAGCGATGGCAAGCTCCTCTACCGGATTAAGGAATGCGTTGATGAATTCCCCTATACATATACAGACGAAAATGGGAAGAAACATACCGTAAGACTAAAAGAAAAAAGGGTTGTCACGCATAACCCCAAGCTGGCGGAGAAAAAGAAGTATGAGATAAACAAGATGGTTGAAAAGGCTAAGATGCTAAAAGCCTGCCAAGCTAAAAAGAGTGAATTCGGCGAATGCGGCAAATATGTCACGTTTAGCTGTGCCGACCAGAAAGGGAATGACATTGATGGCAAGGTAAAAGTAGACATTAATCGGAATGCCATTGATAAGGATTTAATGTTGGCCGGCTACAACCTTCTTGTCACATCAGAAACCAAAATGAAGGCAGATGACATATACAGCACCTACCATAATCTATGGAGAATTGAGGAGTCGTTTAAAGTGATGAAAACCTACCTTGACGCACGTCCTGTTTACTTACAGAAGACAGCATCAATCGTAGGACACTTCCTGATCTGTTATCTTGCAGTACTCCTCATCAGGCTACTCCAGTTCAAAGTGCTGAAAAACAAATATTGCACGGAAAAACTTATTAATTTCATCCGGGAATTTCGGATTGTAAAATTAGAACATAATAAATATGTGAATATCACGTCTTCTTCTAAATTTATAAAAAGTCTGTCAGATGAGCTGAAACTTCCAATTACCAATTACTTTCTTAATGAGTCACAAATAGAAATGATGCTAAACTACAAATTCTGAGGTTTAGCACCATTTTTCTTTTTTTATTCCTAAAGTCAGGTCTTAAGGGTCAAGTCAGCTCTCTTTTCGATACTAATACTATCAAATGAACTATCGTCTTGTCAACTGCAAAAATGGATGAATGCGAACATTTTTTATTATTATATGGCGAACATTCGTGCTTTCTAGCTTTACCGTTGTATTAGCAGCTTGTCATTGCGTAACTCCTTTCCTGCCCAGCAGGAACATCGTAATGAAGCCCAGAATCAAGGCAAAGGCAGAAACCGGTAATTGCCAGCCCTGCGGTATCCCCGGGAATACCTCCAGCAAGGATCCCAGAACAAAGCCTATTATTAGCATGTATGTCTTTCGGGTATGCTTGGCAAGCAGATTCTCTATAATTCTTGCGGTTGCAAAGGTCCCTGCTGCAACACCCAGTCCGAGCGGTATAAGGTATGGAATGTTAAAATCCCCAATTGCCTTTAGGGTAATATCATACATTCCCAATACCAGCAGCATGAAGGAAAAGCTGATGCCCGGTAACACAAGCGCTATAGCCAGGATAACACCTGCTAAAATTAAAAACAGGTAGCTCAACAAGGTATCTCCCGATGCCAGGGTGATAACCGCATCCGGTTCAGAAGTCATCAGCAGCACAGTGCAAAAGCCTATTACCAGAAAAATAATATCTGCAATTCTGACAGATACATCTGTGCTGAATTTGTTCGTGCCGGCTTTATTTATACCGGCAGATGTATCCACACCACCGGATTTATGCATGCCGCCTGATATCTCTGTGCCGATGGACATGGCCTTTTTGTATAACACGGGAAGGCCGCCTATTATAATGCCCATAAAAAGATAGGACATAACATAGGGCATGGCATCCAGTGCTATCAGCATAAGGCGGTTGAAAAGCAGTATGCCCAAGAGTACTCCTGCACCAACCTGAAAAAGAAAGAGAGTATTCTTTTTCCAATCTTTAAAAAATGAACTTACGCTATGTATCAGACGATCGTATATCCCTACTACAATTGCCATGGTTCCCCCGCTCACGCCGGGTACCAGTGTGGCAATGCCAACAACAATCCCCTTGATGAAATTCTTCAAAAAGTTCACTACATCACTCCCGATTGAATAGTACCGATTCATAATACCATATAGGAGCATTGCTTTTCAATTCACCAAGAAATCATTGCTTTTCAGATTGCCAGGCGCAAAGGTTTTCAGTTAACTGAATAAGCATAGTAACCTAATAATCCTGGAGCCTGGCACTAATTTATGCGGTTTAATTTGGAGATACAATTATCACTGCTTTTAATGCATTGTTCCAATGAACAGTGTAGCCGAGGTTTTCCAGCAATGCCCTGTTATAAATCCTCAGCTCATCCATCATTCCATTGAAGAAAACTGTGGAATCTGCAGCTAATATACCGATAAGTAAATTTTGATTGTTGCAATACAAGCTGCTCACTCTTTCTGTTTCTATTGAATCTGCAAAGTTTCCATTTTCGTAAAATTTTAAAATGCTTCCATCCCATGTAACCGCTACATGAGTCCATTTTTTTATGTCAACTACTATATTGGAGCTAAAACTTTCATAAGAGCTTGAGCTTTCATCTCTCAGAGATACCCCGGGTCTACGATGACCATATTCCAGGATGAAGCGATATGGTAAATCAGAACTACTCTCGTCTTTACATAAAATTGTCGTATAAGGACTGTTGGTGGGATCTTCTTCCCTATAGATCCACATTCCAAAAGTCAAGCCATCCGTCAGATCCAATGAATCGCTGTCTTTTATATCAATATAGCTTGCACCGTCAATTTGGCAGCTTTTCCAACCTTGGCATCAACAAAAGTCAAATATATTAATAAATTTAAATCCTGCGCTTTTTGATATCATTATCAAAACAAACCCGCATATGGCAGAAAAAAAATAAATACTGAAAAGATCCATGATTTTTAAAGACATTTTTACTATTAATATATATACCATTATAGCAGCCAAAAATTGACCCGCGTAGAAGAATAAATAACTACCGGATTCATTAAAGGATTTGTAATGAAGGACTGTTACGGCAATTCCGTTAAGGAACTGAACTGCAAATACAATAAGATAAGCTCCGTACAATGCAATAACAGGCGTATGTTTATATTCTACTTCGTATTTTATATTTTCGTATTTTATATATTATAGTTAGCTTTTTCAAGTCTGGTGGTACATATAAAAATACATCTCTATATTCGAGTGAATATTCCTTCATTTTGCGCAAAATCTTTTCCGGCTTTACCGCTACCTTGCCGTGTTTCATAGAGTCTAACAATGTCAAAGAAATTTAATACATCCCAACCTTCATTCAACATATTGTGAAGATGCGGTTTAATGCTTAACTCGCTTTTTCCTAATTAACGAAACAATCAACCCAACCACTGCAATACACACAATCGCTATGATAGCTATATTACACCAGCTGTAAGATGACGTGATGAAAATCGATGTAGGTCCATCTGCGCCTCCAATAATTCCAACATCCACATGCATTCCTCCTTTCGTTTTCCTATAGATACTATACAAATTATAAAGCGAATAATCAATTATTCGTGTATATGGCTATAAGTGTTCCGGAGCAATGTCCCCTTTATGGTTAGGCACCGTTACTTTACCGGGACGCACATTCCATGTCAAAAGTAGAGGGCACTACTCATTTTTACAACTTTAGGACTATATAAGCTGTGGATAGCCCCTATTTATGGCAGTTCGGCTATGAAATAAGCATTTTTAAGAGCAATTCTGTCCTAAACTTGCAAAAGTGAGTAGTCCGGTATATGCTCCTAGCTTTTTACCGGCTTTCAGCAAATTACTCCCACTCGATAGTTGCCGGTGGCTTTCCGGTGATATCATAAACGATCCTATTGATATGCTTTACCTCATTAACAATCCTGTTTGACACCTTTTCCAGTACATCATAGGGTATCCTTGCCCAATCCGCCGTCATGAAATCAGTAGTGTTCACGGCTCGCAGAGCCAGTGTGTAATCGTAGGTGCGTTCATTTCCGCTCACCCCTACACTTCTCATGCCCGTTAGCACGGTAAAATACTGTCCGATGGACTTGTCGAGCCCTGCCCTGGCTATCTCGTCACGGAATATATGGTCTGTATCTCGCAATAAATCGAGCTTTTCCTTGGTAATGTCACCAATGACACGTATTGCAAGTCCCGGCCCCGGGAAAGGCTGCCTCCAGACTATTTCTGCAGGGATGTCCAATACTTCTCCTGCTTTCCTCACTTCATCCTTGAAAAGGTTTCGGAGCGGTTCGATGATTTCCTTGAAATCCACATAATCCGGCAATCCGCCCACATTGTGATGGCTCTTTATTACGGCTGCATCTCCCAAGCCGCTTTCTATGACATCGGGATAGATGGTTCCCTGTACAAGGAAATCCACCCTTCCGATTTTCTTGGCTTCCTCTTCAAATACCCTGATAAACTCTTCGCCAATTATCTTTCTTTTTTGCTCCGGGTCGGTCACACCTGTGAGCTTGTTTAGAAATCTAGCTTCTGCATCAACCTTAATTAGATTTATATCAAACTTTTCCTTGAAAATTTGTTCAACCTGCTCCGCTTCATATTTCCTCAGCAGCCCATGGTCAACAAATATACAGGTGAGCTGCTTCCCAACTGCCTTGTGCATCATCACTGCCGCAACCGATGAATCAACCCCTCCGGATAATCCACATAGCACCTTTCCACTGCCTACCTTGCTTCTGATAGAGTCGATCGCATACTCTACAAATTCCGACATGCCCCAGTCGCCTTTAAAGCCGCATATATCATATAGAAATTTCTTCAGCATTTCTGCGCCCTTCGGGCTGCTAAGATCCTCCGGATGCAGCTTCATATCATAATAATTATCATAATTTTTCTTCGAGGCCTCCATTGCACCCCTTTCATAGCAAATACACAAGGCCGGTACGCCAAGACTGCTTATTCCATTATCACAGCATGGTGCGCCCTTATCCGGCACAGATGGTGTGCCCTTATCCGGCATAGATGGTGCGTACTTATCCGGCACAAATTGTGACCCGCCTGAAAGAATGATGCCTTTTGGATTAAGCGCCTTTATCTTTTCAATCGGTGCATTAAATGGAATGACCTCGCAATAAACATTCCCCTCTCTGACCTTTCTTGCAATTAGCTGGCTATACCGGCTTCCAAAGTCAAGGATTAGAAGCAACTCATTATTCATACAATATTTCTCCTATCTGTTCATTGATTTGTTCAGTATTATATGCAGATATATTACCACATTTCAATTCGTTTAGAAATGCTGCCGGAGTTCATAAATCACATTATTTCACTTGCTTTACAAAT
>CAYOKA010000122.1:0-6655 GCA_964404395.1 uncultured Oscillospiraceae bacterium
GTCATCTCCTCATCCATCGAGACCCCTGTAATAGCTGTTCTCTGTGCATCTGCCGACTCCACCAGCTTGTTCTGGCTCGCAGTTATATTCATGGCATCGGCGCCGTTATTCCCCATATGCAGGATAATATCCTGATAGTAATCATCAAGGCTTACAGCTCCCGTGTTATCTGCTACCAGCACCGCATTTCGCAGATTTGCAATTTCCAGTGCATTTGAATTATCTCCGTTTTCGCCGGTTTTTGAGGCTGCAATGTTGGACAAATCAGACAAATTTGGATTCAACCGAATGTTCCCCATCTCAAGAGGTCTGCCGGCGATGATGGGTACAAAGAAATCTTCCCCATCTGTGGGCGGATCCTTCATCGTCTTTCCGCTCTTATGCAGGTAGTTGACCTCACGAAGCATAATGTTGACCAGCGCATTAAGTCTGGCCTTCATATCGGATACGATGTTGGTTGAGCTATCTATTTGCCCCAAGTCGGCGTTGGTATGCATCGCCATCTTGTTTACCAGTGCTGTATATACGTCAGTGTCTCCATCCGAAAAATCAGCAAGGCTGTAGGTAGTCCCGCCCAGCTTTCTGGTCAGCTTGGACCAGGCTGATGGGCTGTTTGTAATGACAGATGCATCCAGCTCCTTTTCTGCCAGAGCCTCATGAAGCGCGTCCATATCATCAGGATTCGCTAGTGTGCCATCTGTCACAAGGATAGCATATTTTCTTGCATCAGCCCGCAGTGTGGGAGTCTCGTTGGGGACCTGCTCCGCAAAATCTGCAACAGATCCAACCTCCTGCATCGCTACTTCTACATCCAGCCCTCTGCTGATAAGCCAATCCCTGTACTCATTCATTCTAAGTGTCGCATCAGCAGCGGACATCGTCGATGTGTCTACATAAAAAACCACATCTACATTAGTATTCGGGGCACCATTCTCATAGCTGCCGATCGCTCCGGATACCTCGCCTCTGGATTCCATCAGGCCTTTTATGATTCCGCTGTTCAGCGGCACCTGCGTATTTGTGCCGGCAAGCTTTGCTACATAGAAGTCTTCTCCGGCATTTCTCTCAGCTGCATACAAATCGGTGCTGACGCCCTTTTGTACAATAAAATAACCCCCGACAGAGATATCCACCTGACCGTCCTGCATCTCAGTCACATCCACATCAATCAGCTTTGTAAGCCTGTCAATCAGACTATTGCGCTGATCACGGTAGTCATTTGCCGAATCACTGTTTACCTCATTCCTAAGGATTGTCACATTCAAGCCGGCAATTTGTCTTGTAATCTCATTTACTTCATTTATTCGAACCGCTATCTCGTTATTCAGGTCATTCTGAAGTCTATCCAGCTGTTCACCCATATGGTTGATATGCTGCACCAATGCTTCGCTTCTCTGTCTGACTAGAGCTCGCACAGTGAGGCTGTCAGGCTCCTTGGAAAGCTCCTGCCAGGAATCCCAAAAATTATTCAACATATTCTGAAGCCCGGACTCAATCGGTTCAGCCATAATCGCTTCAACATCCTGAAAGGTTTTGCGTCTCGATTCCCAGTACCCTAGCGTTGTATTCTCCTGCCTAAAGATATTATCCAGAAAAACATGCCTTATCTGCCTGATATCCTGAATGTCAGAGCCGAGACCGTACTGTATCAGCCCTGCCCTTGAATAATAGGACTCCACAGGCCCATTTTTAATCATGGCTTGTTGCCGGACATATCCCGGCGTATTCACGTTTGAGATGTTATGGCCAGTTACATAAAGCCCTCGTTCGTTCACAGTAAGACCGGAACGGGCAATTTCATAACTGGCGAAACCTACACCCATATTTCCTCCTACAATTTTAAATCAAAAAAGTTCTTCTTTGAATCAACATCAGGCTGGCCGGAAACCCCATAGTTACCCGTGGATCCGGAGCTTGTAAGCACATTAATTGAAAAGTCGATATAATCCAAAGAACTCCGGATTAGCTTAGAATTGAGAACATTAGCATCGCTCAAATCACTAAAAATCTTTGGAAGCGCTTCATAGCAGCTTTCCAGTTCCTTGGACTGTTCCTTTGTCAGCTGCTTCATAAGGCTTTTCAACGTAAGCTCAGATGGCTCTACCTTAAGCTCTGCAGCCACCTGCTCTACCAGCGCTTCCCTCTCCTCTTCCAGTTTGCTGAGCTTCACAATAGAGCTCTGCTCAAGCTTGGTTATTCCCTCCAGCTCAGATACCCTACCTTTAATGATAACACCAGTTTTCTCATTAGCTAACTTCAAAATGCCTTGATAAATTGACATTTCCTTATTCAGTACATCTATAAGCTTATCAACTATTACGGTATCCAAAGCTCCACCACCTGTCAAAACTCTGTCCTATGCTTTCCGGTCAAATACTGATTCGATGACCTTCCCGGCTACATCGCGGCCTGATACATTGTAACTGCCTGACTCCAAAATTCCCCGCAACTCATTAACCTTGCTCTGACGTATATCCGGCACATCCTTCAAGGCCCTACTGACTATCTGGAAATCCTTTGCCTCATTAGATATGGATACCACATCCTTCTTGGATGCAACTGATCCAGTCTTTTCGACCTTCCCTACATTCTTCTGCGTTCCATATACCCCGGTTATTTTTGATATATCTCCCGGTATTCTCATATAAACCACTCACCTTCTAAATTACTCACTGAAGTTCCTTCATGCAATCCATATACTATATCGGCTAATCCATAACTATTATTAACCTGCAAAATTACTATTTTCTCTCATAATCCTTATTTAAATATCTTATCCCCAGGGATTTGGGATTCGATGAGGCTACAGTGTCAAGCTCACTTTTTATCTGCCTTGCCGCAGATCTTAATCCTATTGTCAGATCTCTTTCGCACTCTTCACAAAATCTCCCGCTTTTAATGGACTTGCCACAGCCTTCACATTCCAAGACTATATTACCGAAATCATCTGTGATTTCCAGTCTTCCTTCCTTTAGAAATCTCTTGATTTTCTCAATACTCATTTCCAATTCAGTAGACACTTCTGTCAACGTGGCTCCCGGTTTTGCGTACAAATACTCCTTGACCTTCTGAAAATCATCCTCTTCCAGCTGTTTACACGCATGACATATCGGCGCTCCCCCGATATAGTTATATATTTTCCCGCATTTCCTGCAATTTCTTACGTCCGCCATATAGTAGCCCCCCTTTATATTAATATCTTCTTCCCGTCGCAACCACTGCACCGGTAACCCTTGTAGCTCCCGCTTCCTTTAGCACCCTGCTGCACTCCTCCAAGGTGGATCCCGTAGTCAATATGTCATCTATTAACAAAATCGATTTCCTCTTGATCTTTTCAGGCTTTGTCACAGTAAAGGCTCCCTTTACATTTAGACTCCTCTTTTGTCCATCCAGAAGACTCTGGGTTTGTGTATGTCGGGTTCTCTTAAAAATGCCTGAGGACTCTCGCAACTTAATCCTGCGGCTCAGCTCCCTGGATATAAGGTATGCCTGATTATAACCTCTTGAGTATTCTCTTTGCTTATGCAAGGGAACACTCATCACAAGCTGATATTCATCTACATCCAATAATTTGTCCAGCCTTTCAGCTATAAGTCCCCCATAG
Source organism: uncultured Oscillospiraceae bacterium (assembly GCA_964404395.1). Lineage (GTDB taxonomy): Bacteria > Bacillota > Clostridia > Acetivibrionales > DTU013 > JAAYBT01. The sequence goes on from CAYOKA010000122.1 coordinate 3,605, forward strand.
GTCTTGTAATAACCTGGTTCGTTATAGAACTTGAACCTTATTAAGGATTCTTTCACAAGACCGGTATACTCAAACACACTTACAACTCCATTGCAATAGTTATCTTCAGTCTGCTGAAATGTAGGCATAACCTCCATCTTCATAAACGGTAGCTTTGAGTAGCATAAATCGCAAATATGTGTACTCACATCGTGTCCCAGTAGCTGTTGGCAAAAAATGCATTTCGGTGGATAAATAATATTAATAACCTTATTTAAGAGCTTCTTCATATCTCATCCATCCTCATTTTTATATATCGGCTAAGCCGGCATATTTTCTTAATTTATCCGATAAGCCTGAATATCTTAATGCTTCCCTTTTATTATGAACCATCTCGTTCAGAAACACTTCATCCCCTACCAGGACTACCATGCTTTTAGCCCTGGTAACAGCAGTGTAGAGCAGATTTCTTGTCATTAGTACCCGTGGCCCTGCAAATATTGGTATAATCACAGCCGGAAATTCAGACCCCTGGCTTTTGTGTATGGTTACGGCAAAAGAGGGCTCAAGCTCATCTAAAATACTGAAGTCATACTCCACCAGCCTATCGTCGTCAAACAGCACCTCAAGACTGGAGCTTTCCTCATCTATTTTGCGGATTACACCCATATCTCCATTGAAAACGCCGGTCCCGTCCATATTCATGTTCTCAGGCCTTACCCACCTGAGTGTGTAATTATTTTTTATCTGCATCACTCGGTCGCCTTCCCTAAATACATAGCCCCTTGACATCTTTTCATTTTTTCTGCCGTCAGCCGGATTTAACACCTTTTGAAGCTCCTGATTCAAATTAACCACACCTGCAGGACCCTTTTTAGTCGCAGACAATACCTGTATATCCTTTAGAGGATCCACACCATAGGTGTCCGGCAGTCTCCTGCTGCAAAGATCAACCAATGTATGAACTATTGAATCCAGCCCCGTCCTGGTCAAAAAGAAAAAATCCTTGTCCCGGGCATTAAGAATAGGTGCTTCCCCTCGGTTAATCCTGTGAGCATTCACCGTAATCATACTTTCTTCCGCTTGTCTGAAAATCTCGGTCAAGCGGACAGTTTTAACTGCATTGCAGCTGACTATGTCTTCAAGCACGTTCCCCGCTCCAACCGAGGGCAACTGATCCGCATCGCCTACCAGTATTAGCCTCGAACCCACCGGAATAGCCTTTAGCAGGTGATTCATTATGAGGATATCCACCATGGACATCTCGTCAATAATAATGACATCCGCATCAATTTGATTCTCTGCATTCCGCTGGAAAAACAGCTCACTCTCATCTCCGGAATATCCTATTTCCAGCAGTCTATGTATCGTGCGCGCTTCGAATCCCGTCGCCTCGGACATCCTTTTTGCCGCCCGCCCTGTAGGTGCAGCCAGTGCTATCTTGTGTCCTTCATCCATTAGCAGTCTGATGATACCCTTTATGATAGTCGTCTTTCCGGTCCCGGGACCACCTGTAATAACAAGCACGCCATTCTTCATTGCCTCTCTTATAGCCTCGCTCTGCATCACAGCAAGCTGAACTCCCTCTTCCCTCTGGAATTTTTCCAGCTTGTCCTCGAAACCTTCAAGTTCAGGATGAAGCTGCGATAGGCTGAGCAATCTTTTGCATACGCCCTGCTCCGCACTATAAAAAGGAGATAAATAAATATGATTCAGCCCATCATCGCCTTTTTCCGTCTGGACAATATTATCAAATATCAGAGAAATCAATGCATCCTCAATATCAATGTCCTGCGTCCCGAGCAGTGCCTGCGTATGCTCCTTAAGCATGTCCTCGGGCAGATAGGTATGTCCATGGGCTGCGCCCAGTGTTAGCACATATTTTATGCCGCTCCTTGTCCGGAACCTGGAGCCGGGATCAATTCCCAGCTTCATAGCAATCCTGTCCGCTGTCTTAAATCCAATACCAAATATATCCTCACAAAGCCTGTATGGGTTTTCTCTAATCTTTACAACTGCCGTGTCGGCGTATGCTTTATATATCTTGATGCATGCAGATGGATTAACTCCGTACTCCTGCAAAAACATGACAACCTCTCTGAGGCCTCTTTGTTCATCAAGAGCCTGCCCAATCCTCAAGGCCTTATCCAGAGTAATCCCTTTTATTTCGGACAATTGTTTAGGATCGGAGCTTATAATATCCAAGGTGGAAGCACCGAACCTCTGCACGATTTTAGCAGCCGTTGCAGGACCGACTCCTTTGACTATGCCTGATGAGAGATACCTCTCAATCGCATCCACTGTTTGCGGCAGGACTTTTTCATAAAGCTCAACCTTAAGCTGCTCCCCATAGTCAGGATGCATAACCCATTTCCCTTTGGCCTTGATAGTTTCACCGGCATTGAGAAAGGGCATATAGCCCACAGCGGTAATTATGCTCTTCTCCCCCTGTATTTCGCATACTGTATATCCATTTGATTCGTTCTTATATATAATATCTCCTACAGTTCCTTCTACTTCAGTAAATTTCATTTCCCTGCCATTCCAATACATGTCCAGCGTATTGATCCTCATAGTATTTTTGTTACTGTCGGTCTTATTTGTAATTTCTTTGAATCTCCTGCATATAGTATATATTACTTTGAGCGAAGTGAAAAGGTATCGAAACCGTTATACATCTGCTCCCTGTCTTCATACTTCAGAGCCTCTATACCACAGAAGCTTCTTTCCAGCCGTTCCAAATATTCATATGTATTGTCTTCGGAATTCATATCTACTATCATTATTTTTTTATTAGAGAGCACTTTGGACGCATATTCTTTCCTTATAGAATTTCTGACGATGTATTCAATTTGTTCTTCCGCATTCTTAACAAGCAAAACAATTCGAACAGCCGGATGTCTACCTCTGATCCTGCACCGCAGCAGATCGAATATGCTCGTGATAAGCATAAGCAATCCGTAAGATGCCAGTAGATATACTATACACTCAAGCAAATTGAACATAATTTTTGGATACCTCCTCAGAATACATGGATTAATATTATATTCCGATCCTCATCCAAATGTTCAT
>CAYOKA010000123.1:0-6619 GCA_964404395.1 uncultured Oscillospiraceae bacterium
ACAGCTTCAGCCGGCCATGTTCGACAAATTTTGCAGGCTTGATACCAAGTGCAAGGATCTTTTGCGAAGCGCATTTGACAAGCTGGGATTGAGTGCCAGAGCACACAGCAGAATAATAAAGGTTGCCAGAACGATTGCTGATATGGAATGTAGTGTAGATATAAGAACTGTACATCTTGCTGAAGCAATTCAGTACAGAAGTATGGATAGAAAGATATGGAACATGTAGATCAGCTGGATCAATGTTCAAGTGGCCAGCCGAAGATATAGTTAATACAAACTGCTTAAAAGGGCAAATATAATGTAAAGTAAGGCTTTTGTCCATAGTGTTTATAAACAGGATTAAGGCGAAATAAAGGGGAGGAATAAATGTACGGTAACGTGAAATACTGGGTCTGGCTTAGTTCATTAGTTACAATACCTTTGCACAGGAGGCTTAAGCTTCTTGAACATTTTCAGGAGCCGGCTCTTTTATGGGAAGCTGACGAAGCTCAGTTGCTAACTTTGAACGTCTGCACTAATAAAATGATTAAGTATATATTGGACAGAAACGCAAGGAATGAAGTAGACAGGCTGATGGAGCAGATTTATAAATGTGATGCTGATATTGTTACATTGAACGATAAAGCTTATCCTCAGGCTCTAAAATATATACATGACCCGCCCTTAGTGTTATACGTCAGGGGGAAGCTGGAGCGCAATGCGATTTGTGTGGCAGTTGTAGGATCAAGAAGAGCGTCATCGTACGGCTTGGACATGGCGAGGCGAATATCCAGAGAGCTTGCCATATCAGAGATAACGGTTGTCAGCGGAATGGCAAGGGGAGTTGATACGAAGGCTCACTATGGGGCGCTGCAAGGAAATGGGAAAACGATAGCTGTACTGGGGTGTGGAGTTGACATTGTATACCCTTCGGAGAATCGAGATATTATGAAGAGGATTATAGAATCAGGTGCTGTTATATCAGAGTATATTCCCGGAACACAGCCGCTACCATACCATTTTCCGGCAAGAAATCGCATTATAAGCGGCTTATCTCAAGGTGTAGTAGTAGTAGAGGCCGGTGAGAGAAGCGGTTCTCTTATTACCACTGACTTTGCATTGGAACAGGGCCGAGAGGTTTTTGCAATTCCGGGAAATATTAATTCAGCAAACAGCGTTGGGGCAAACAGGCTTATAAGAGATGGTGCAAAGGTTATTACAAATACCGGTGACATACTGGATGAGCTGAAAATATGTCATGATTTGGATTTTAGTTTTCGCATTGAAAATAAAATAAGGAATATGAAACTAAGCGAGAAAGAAAAAACTATTGCACAAAGACTATCGCATGGCCCTGCCCATATAGATGCTATCGCACTTGATTGCGGAATTAGCACACAATTGGTATCTTCAGTACTCATAATGCTTGAGTTAAGCGGTTTTGTGGAACAATTACCTGGTAAATACTTTAAGCTTGTTGAGTAAAAAAAGTAAACATTTTGTGGATTTTATTAAAAGTATGGTAATATATGATTTATACTTCTTATTATTGATAGAAATAGACGGAGGGCATGATGGCAAATAATCTGGTTATTGTGGAATCGCCGGTAAAAGCAAATACTATTGGGAAGTTTCTTGGCAAGGGTTACAAGATCGTAGCTTCAGCAGGACACGTTAGAGATCTTCCAAAGAGTCAAATCGGTGTGGATTTGGAAAATGATTTTAAACCCAAATATATTACTATACGAGGTAAGGGAGACGTTATCAGCAAGCTGAAAAAAGAAGCAAAGGGGGCGAAACGCGTTTACCTTGCCACCGACCCTGATCGCGAGGGCGAAGCTATTTCCTGGCACCTTGCATACATTCTGAATATAGAGCAGGGTAATAACTGCAGGGTAACCTTTAATGAAATAACAAAAAATGCCGTTAAAAATGCAATTAAGAACCCCAGAGCTATAGATATGGATCTTGTGAATTCACAACAGGCAAGAAGGATACTTGACAGGATTGTTGGTTATAAGATCAGCCCGCTCCTTTGGAAAAAAGTCAGAAAGGGTCTCAGCGCCGGACGCGTGCAATCTGTTGCAACCAGATTGATCTGCGACAGAGAGGAAGAAATACAAGAGTTCGAACCGGTGGAGTACTGGTCAATTACTGCCAAGCTCCAAAAAAAGAAAGGCGGTAAGTCTTTTGATGCCAAATTCTACGGTAAAAAGGACGAGAAGATAGAACTGAAAAATGAAGCCCAGGTAAAGGAGATACTGAGCAAGCTCGAATCAAAAGATTATATTATAGATAAGGTAAAGAAAAGTGAAAAAAAGAAGGCGCCTGCGGCACCTTTTACAACAAGCACCTTACAACAGGAGGCATCAAGGAAGCTTAACTTTACGACCAGAAAGGCCATGATAGTTGCACAGCAGCTTTATGAAGGGATAGAAGTAAAAGGACATGGAGCTTTGGGACTTGTAACCTACATCCGAACTGATTCCACAAGGATTTCAGACGAAGCGCAACAAAACACAAAAAAATATATTGAGGGACGATTCGGAGAAAAATATGTACCTGAGAAGGCCAGGACATTTAAGAATAAGTCAGCATCACAGGATGCCCATGAAGCCATTAGGCCGACTAATGTAGATATGGATCCGGATAGTGTGAAAGGTTCACTGACTAATGACCAGTACAAGCTGTACAAGCTGATATGGTCCAGGTTTGTTGCAAGTCAGATGTCATCTGCACTGTATGATACTATATCAGCGGATATTTTGGCAGAAGATTTTCTTTTTAGAGCAAATGGTTCTAAGGTAAAATTTCCTGGCTTTATCGCCGTTTATACAGAAGGAAAGGACGAGGAATCAGAGGACAACAACGTTTCAATTCCTGATTTAGAAGAAAATGAACAGCTAAATCTGAAAAAGCTGGAAGATAAACAGCATTTTACTCAGCCTCCTTCACGCTTTACGGAGGCAACACTGGTGAAAATGCTCGAAGAAAAGGGCATCGGAAGGCCAAGTACCTACTCGCCCATTATTACAACTATTTTGTCCCGGGGTTATGTAGAAAAGGATAAGAAATTTTTGCTACCCACGGAGCTGGGCAAGATAGTCAACGATATCATGAAGAATCATTTCAAGGATATTGTGGATGTTCAATTTACATTTCAGATGGAAAGAAAGCTTGATGATGTGGAGGAGGGAACAAAGAGCTGGGTCGAGCTGATACGGGATTTCTATGGACCATTTTCTAAAACTCTGCAACAGGCAGAAGATGAAATTGGCGAAATAGAAATAAAAGATGAAGTAACTGATATTATATGTGAGAAATGCGGACGGAATATGGTGATAAAAATGGGAAGGTTCGGTAAATTCCTTGCCTGTCCCGGCTTCCCCGAATGCAGGAATACAAAGGCGATTCTCGAGGAAGCAGGTGTAAATTGTCCCAAATGTCAGGGCAAGGTATTGATTAAGAAAACCAGGAAGGGCAGAAGGTATCTGGGGTGCGAAGACAACCCAACCTGCGATTTTATGACATGGAACATGGCTTCCAATGAGAGCTGCCCCATCTGCGGAAGCTTTATGATGAAAAAGAAATCAGGGAAAAAAGAGACGCTAATATGTAGTAACGAAGGCTGCAATCATACAAAGGAAGGTATAATGGAGTAGACGGAGATTTACAAGTGATCAACATTATCGGAGCGGGTCTGGCCGGCTGTGAGGCAGCCTGGCAGGCAGCAAACAGGGGAATAAAGGTAAGGCTTTATGAAATGAAGCCTTTGAAATTCTCTCCCGCGCACAATCTGGAAAGCTTTGCTGAGCTTGTGTGCAGCAATTCTTTGCGTTCAAATAGCGTTGAAAATGCTGCCGGCCTTCTGAAAGAAGAGATGCGCATGATGGATTCGCTTGTTATGAAATGTGCGGATGCTACCCGATTACCTGCCGGCGGAGCGTTGGCCGTTGACAGGACAGGCTTCTCTGAAGCTGTGACTTGTGAAATAAACGCCCATCCAAACATATCCATCATTACAGAAGACGTCAGTGAGCTTCCAAATGAGGGAATTACAATTGTTGCTACCGGACCGCTAACCTCTGATGCATTGTCAAATTGCATAACTAAGCTCGCAGGAAAAGAATGCCTTTACTTCTATGATGCAGCAGCACCTATTGTGACCTATGAATCGATTAATATGGACATAGCCTTTCGTGCTTCTCGTTATGGGCAAGGAACGGATGATTACATAAACTGCCCCATGGATGTGCAACAATACAATCTGTTTCACGATGCTCTTATGAGGGCTGAAACTGTGCCCCGGAAGGAGTTTGAAAAGACTATTCTTTTCAGCGGCTGCATGCCTGTAGAAAGCATGGCACGCAGTGGATATGATACACTTCGCTTCGGTCCATTAAAACCGGTAGGTCTGGTTAACCCAAATACGGGGAAGGTGCCCTATGCAGTTGTGCAGTTAAGACAGGATAATAAGGAGGGCACACTCTACAATATTGTCGGCTTCCAGACACGGTTGCGCTGGCCTGAGCAAAAGAGAGTCTTTGGGCTCATACCCGGACTGGATGATGCTCAGTTCGTAAGATACGGTGTCATGCACAGAAACACATATATTAATTCTCCTACTCTACTTGATAGGAGCTATCGAATGCTTGCAAACAAGATGGTCTATTTTGCCGGACAAATCACAGGCGTGGAGGGATACATAGAATCCGCTTCTTCGGGTCTTGTGGCCGGCATAAATGCCGCCAGGCAATGCCTCGGACAAGAAACACTTGTTTTTCCCTGCAATACTGCTATTGGCTCATTGGCTTACTATGTTTCGGGAAGCGCTGCGGGTAAATTTCAGCCAATGAATGCCAACTTCAGTTTAATCAAACCTCCCGGTGTAAGGCTTAGATCAAGGAAGGATAGAGTGAGGCTTATGGCACAAAATGCATTGGAACAAATAGGTGAAATGGCCGGACAGTAATTTTATCGAAATAATTCCAAAAGTAACAATATATTGTGACAAATTTATCTATTATACATTATGTTGTTGTAATTGCTTATTTGGTGTGATAGAATATTGTCAATATAATGGAATATTATGTATGGGTTGCACGTTTTAACTTATGCTAAAGGATTTTGGGCTATTATGTCGAAATACTATAATAGGCATATTTGCTATGCAAGTATTTTACTGACTGGCAAAGGAGGCATTTAATGTTCGAGAAACTGACTGATCACCTAAAACTCCGTGAAAAAACACTCGATGCCACATGGGCGCGAAATGAAGTTATTGCGCAAAACATTGCAAATGTTGACACGCCGGGATACAAGAAAAGCTCAGTTTCCTTTGAAGAGCATTTGGATAGCGCCATGGACAGCAGTGGTTTCAAAGGGAACACCACCGACAGCAGACACATCCCCATCGGAAAGACCAATGTTGATAAGGTTAACATAAAGGTGGTAATGGAACACAAAAATCTAAGTACACGTTTGGATGAAAACAATGTTGACATTGAGACCGAAATGGCCTCGTTGGCAAAGAACAATATAAGATACAATACACTTGTTCAAAGCGTTAGTAACAGCTATAAAACAATTAAATCTGTTATTAACGGAGGGAGGTAGTGAATTATGGGATATTTTGGTGCGCTTGATATCGGTGCTTCTGCTCTTACTGCCCAAAGGCTTCGTATGGATACCATCTCGCAGAACATCGCAAATGCAAACACTACAAGAACAGAAGACGGAACACCATACAGAAGAAGGCTGATTATTTTTCAGGAAAGATCACAGGGAAGATCCTTTTCGGATTATCTTACGGCCAGCAGTAAGGAGCGCTATATTGGTAAGGGCGTTAAGGTTTCCGCTATTGTAGAGGACTCAAGCCCCTTCAAAAGGGTATACGACCCGGGACATCCCGACGCCGATGAAGAGGGCTATGTTGAGATGCCCAACGTAGACACGGTCACTGAGATGGTAAATATGATCTCAGCCGCAAGGGCATATGAGGCGAATGTAACATCCATTAACACCACAAAAAGTATGGCTATGAAGGCTTTGGAAATAGGTAGATGACGATTCTAACAAAGGTATTGCCCAACAGATGATAAAGAAGGATGGTGTAAAGTATGGCCATTGATCAAATAGGAAGCATAAACTCGCTGTCGCCAACGCGTTCAATATTTACAGACGTTGAAAAAAGCAATTCTGCAACCGGCGTATCGGTGCCGTTTTCAAGCTATATGAAACAGGCGCTTAACTCCACCAATGATCTGCTGATTGAATCACAGAAGCTTGCCGATGATTTCGCCGCAGGCTATACAGACAACATCCCCCAGGTTGTTCTTGCTGCTGAAAAAGCTGATATAGCATTACAATTTACGATGCAGATCAGAAATAAGATCATGGAAGCATACTCGGAAATTATGAGGATGCAGATATAACTTTATTGGATGAATATTACAAATGATAAATACTGTTATGGGGTGGTGTAACTATGCCGGATTTTATAAGGAAATATCTAGACCAGTTTAAGGAGTTTTGGAGCAGTCTTGAAAAGCCTCAGAAAACCCGTATTTATGTCACTTCTATTATAGTGGTTGTTTCAATTGGCATCTCCATATTTTTGATTAGCAGGCCAAACCGT
>CAYOKA010000124.1:0-6597 GCA_964404395.1 uncultured Oscillospiraceae bacterium
TCTTTATTCCTGAACTCGATAGAAAGCTCATACTCCTGAAAGCTTTGTTTCAAGGCTTTTAGATAGTTTAAATTTTCATTGTTATAATGGAATGAATAAGGAAATTGTGCCAGCAGACAGGCTAGCTTCCCATTTTGAGTAATTGGAGAGAGTGAATAGGTGAATTTTTTCGCTTCCTCCAAGCCGGAAGTCCTTTCATGGGTGAAGCCTTTATACAGTTTAACAGCAAACTTAAAATCCGGTGGTGTTTTTCTATCCATGCCCTCAAACAGTTTAAGTCCCGGCATGTGATAATAGGTGGAATTTACTTCGACAAAACTAAAATAGCCGGCATAGTATTCCAGCATCCCGGCCGATTTCATGCCTTCAGGATAAAACGGACCCACCCAGTCTGCATAGGAATATCCCGCGGTTCCTACACTAATCATATTTTTCCCTCCCGCTACTGCTCATGGACACTATAATAACCCTACAATTGTAATAATTCCACAATAAAACATGTTTTCCTTCATAAATCATGAATTAAGGCAGGCAAATTCTAATTGATTAATATCGAACTATTAGATATACTATAGAATGGTAATAAAGCGTTATGAGCTTATTCCCACATTATGTAATCTACAGGAGAGATATCATGGAGCAATTGTTTGCAGGTTTTTCGGATTTTAATATCCGAATGGTTGTAATGTACCTGATAGGTCTGACATTAATTATTTTGGCAATTAAGAAGAACTACGAACCGATGCTGCTTCTTCCGATTGGATTTGGTGCAATTCTGGTCAACCTTCCTCAGGCGGTAGTCAAGTTTGCAACCCCAAAGGAAATTGACCACTTCGTAACGCAATTTGTACAAGACAATCCAGAGTCACTGAGCTTGTTTGAAGATAAGCTAAACTATGTATTTGAAAATGGACAAGCTTTCAAATATGATCCCGGTTTTCTTGAGATACTGCTTCAATCAGGTATTCTTACTGAGCTGTTTCCGGTACTGATATTTGTTGGTGTGGGTGCCATGATCGATTTTACTCCTCTATTCAAGAATCCGGTTATGATTTTTTTTGGTGCTGCTGCTCAGTTCGGCATATTTGCTACAATGCTGGTCGCAATTGCAATAGGCTTTGACATAAAACCTGCGGCGGCCATTGGTATCATAGGTGCTGCTGACGGTCCGACCGCTATTTATGTTGCCAGTCAGTTTGCAAAGGAGTATTTCGCCCCGATATCCGTGGCGGCCTATTCCTATATGTCGCTGGTTCCGATTATTCAGCCCCCTGTGATTAAGCTCCTGACCAGCAAAAAAGAGCGCTTGATCAGGATGGAATACAAGGAAGAGAAGGTTTCCAGGATAATGCTGATTGCATTTCCAATCGCAGTTACGATCATCGCAGGCCTGGTGGCTCCAATCAGCGTACCCCTTGTTGGTTCGCTGATGTTTGGAAATCTTATCAGAGAGTGCGGAGTGCTTGAAAGACTTTCTCAGGCAGCTCAAAATGAGTTAACAAACATTGTTACACTGCTGTTGGGCATCACTATAGGCTCAACCATGCTGGCAGACGATTTCCTCCAGCCGACAACACTGCTGATTCTTGCGCTGGGTCTTGTGGCATTCGTATTTGATACCGCCGGCGGTGTACTCTTTGCCAAGTTCCTCAACCTGTTCCGCAAAGAAGGCAATAAGTTCAATCCAATGATAGGAGCAGCGGGAATATCGGCATTTCCGATGTCAGCCCGTGTTATTCAGAGAATGGCTCAAAAGGAAGACCCAACTAATTTTGTATTGATGCAGGCTGTCAGTGCTAACGTTTCCGGCCAACTGGGCTCTATTATAGCCGGTGGTCTCATTCTTGCGCTGGTGCCAATACTGGTACACTAACAGCAATATTGGCAGTATATAAGATAAGTTAAGGAGGATTTTCAATGTTAGATTCTTTAATAAACGGATCAGATATGCAAAAAGGATTATTTGTTTCTGTTGTTGGGATATTGGGCGTTTTTTTGGTTCTCATTCTGTTTTATTTGTTTATAAGATTGTTGAACAAATTGTTTCCCTACAAAACAGAAAAGAGTAGCGAGAATAAATAGATATGAAAAAGGTATTGATGGTCGTTTACTCCTTCCCGCCGGTGAAAGATGCTGTGTCCAAAAGATCTGCTGAATTCATAAGACAGCTTTCAAGCTGCGGCTGGGCTCCGATTGTACTCACTCGGGCATTGGGGGCACAATACGCGACCGGCCCTGAAATTATGGTTCCCAATGGTATTGACATTTTTAGGACTAATCCCTGGGAACCTAAAAATTTGCCACGCTTCCTCTATTATATAGGGAAAGGCCTTTCGTCATTGCTGATTCCGGATGAAGAACGTCTCTGGGAGCAGTTTGCCTTAAGAAAGGCCATTCGTTTGGCAAAAAACAATGGTGTAGATCTTGTTTATACCCTATCACCTCCATCCAGCGCACATCTTATAGGCCTGAGACTGAAGAAAAAGTTTCCGTCCGTGCCATGGGTGGCAGATATATGTAAAGCTACACCAAGCAGCAGCAATAAAGGAATAAAAGAACGTTATGAAGAGAAATTGGAGCGCCGGATAATACTTAATGCAGATTGTGTCATAACCGGCAATGAAGCAATACATGAAAAGCTGCAGGCGGCAGCTAGAGACTCCGCCCTTCCGGAATCCTTTAGCTATACTCCCGACGGCCAAGTACAGCTCCTTTCTGAGCAATTTGAGAAAGCCTGCCGTGCTGTTGCTACAAGGAAAATTGAGAAAAATAGTGCTGAGCAGTGAGGGCATTTTGCGATGTACCATGTTTTGAGCTCAGCTGTACAATATATTGCGGGTATGTATGAAAGTATGTCACTATATATTGTGCCGCTGAGTTTGATTAAGGTTACATCGCAAAAGCCTTAGTGAGCAATGTGCTAATATGATTGCGAAGTTATGTTATTAGGAGGTCCGGGATGAGAATTGTTCATATTATCGGTGGCGGTGACACGGGAGGCGCAAAGACACACGTATTATATCTTCTGAAAGAACTGTCCCGTCACATGGAAGTCAAGCTCATTAGTCTGAGACCCGGTATTTTCGCCGATGATGCCCGTGCTATGGGCATTGATGTTTCGGTTGTCAAGTCAAGAAATATTTTTTCAGATATAAAAAAGGTGACCGGTATTATTCGCAGGGGTGGATACGATATTGTTCATTCCCATGGTGCGAAAGCAAATATGTTTTCCCTGGCAGCGAGGCGGAAAGCAGGCACCCCCACTGTTACAACGGTTCACAGCGATTATCGCCTGGATTATATGCACAGTTTGCCTAAACGAATGACAATAGGTTTTATTAATACTATTGCATTACGTTTTATGCAAAACCACATCGGAGTCTCGAATAATTTTCGAGAAATGCTTATCGACAGGAAATTCAACCCCTTAAATATTTATGTTCTCTACAATGGAATGGATTTCTCCGTCCCGACGGCCAATTATTCAAGGCAAAACCTTATAGAAAAGTATAAGCTGGAAATAGCAGAGGATGACGTAATAGTCGGTATAGCTGCAAGGCTTTATCCTGTTAAGAATATAGAAACCATTGTCCGAACGGCACGTCTTGTCAAGGACAAAAACCCTAAGGTGAAATTCCTGATTGGCGGTGATGGTGAGGATAGAAAACAGCTTGAGGCGCTAACCTCTACCCTCGGATTAAAGGACACAGTGTATTTTCTTGGTTGGCTGGACGACCCAAACGAGCTTATGAGCAGTATCGATATCAGTGTGCTGACCTCTGTAAGCGAGAGCTTTCCTTATTCCATACTGGAAGGTGCTAAATTCAAAAAGGCAACCATCAGTACACATGTGGGCGGCATACCTGATCTGATTGAAAACGGCAAGAATGGATACTTGTTTGAGCCCGGCGATTATGACCGTTTTTCTCAGCTTATTCTTGAGCTTGCATGTGATGCAGAAAAAAGGCGCGTCATGGGTGAAAGACTGTACGAAAAGGCAATTAATGATTTTTCCGTAGAGAGTATGGCAAGAACCCAGAGCGCCATCTATACAAGTATCCTTGAAAAGCAAGCCTCACTTGATAAGGGACAAAAGCTCTATGATGCCATTATATCAGGCTATTACGGCTTTAGAAATATTGGCGATGACGCACTTTTGATGTCAATCATCAATGATCTGAAGCGATTTAAGCCCGATATACGGTTAATGATTTTAACCAAAATCCCAATCGGTACGTCAAAGGATTTTAATGTGGCCTCAATAAGCAGAATCAATATGTTGCGCATCCACCAGGCAATGAAAAACTCCAAGGTATTTATTTACGGAGGGGGTAATCTCCTCCAGGACAACACCAGCACGCGCTCTCTTTTCTATTACCTGAGCACTGTATGGCTGGCCAAAATACTACATCTTAAGGTAATGTTCTATGCCAATGGCATCGGCCCGCTCAAAAATCCTACAAATAGGATACTTACAAAGAAAATTCTTGATCGGGTGGATGTAATAACTCTTAGAGAAGAATTGTCCTTTGAGGAGCTTAAGATTCTCGACATTGCTAAACCGAAGATTCTTTTGACCTCAGATGCCGCGCTGACCATTACTGACAGCTTTGACGATACTGATACAGGGATTTTAGAGCACTTGGGTATTCAAGGTCACAGGCCCTTGCTGGGTATCTCGCTAAGAAAATATCCCGGGCATGAGAAGGTAGAGCATGAAAAATATGAATCCGTCATTGCGCAGGCTGTCGACCACATGGCATCAAAATACGGCGCTTATCCTGTATTCTTCCCGATGCAGCATCCCAACGATGTCCCGATACTGGAAAATGTCGCTGCAAAGATGAAGAGCCAAAGCTACATTGTCAAGGAAAGACTGGATATTGTCCGAACTCTTGATTTAATCTCAGAAACCTATATGGTTTTGGGAATGAGGCTTCATTCATTAGTGTTTGCATCTGTTGCAGCCGTGCCTATGGTAGGTCTGGAATATGATCCGAAGATTCAGGGCTTTTTGGACTGCATTGGCCAACCGTCGGCAGGTGATGTGCGCAACTTGGATTATGATCATCTTGTTGAATTGATGGAAAATGTTTGGCAAAACCGTGAAGCTATCAGTCAACAGCTTGAGGAAGCTATCCCTTCATTAAAAGAGAAGGCGAGAGAAAATGCCAGAGTCGCGGTCGAATTAATCTCCTCTGTGACCGAAAGCGATTGAAAGCCAATGCCCTTACTTAAAGTTTGCTTTTGAGTAATCTGCTTCACATATCCAGAATTCTTTCCATTATCTTTTCCCTCTTATCCTCTACTGCCGGAAAGTCCATAGCCGGAATGTAGCATGCCTCCAGTTCATCATGCAGCACCTTTGCATGATGCATCAGCTCAATCGCCTTGCTCAGCATATCCTCAAACACAGACCGGTTGTAGTCTATCTCACTTCTATTTTTAGCTGCAATTCCATCATCCAGCATTTCGGTAAAGTCAATTTTCCTTAATGTGCATGCATCTGTAGTGTGGTATTTATTGACCGTAGTAACAGCTGTATTTAGCTCAGGTATGACAAGATGCTCCAGCTTAGCGGGATTAAAAGCACAGTAATACGCCTCCACCCGGTAACCTCTTATTAAAGCGTTTCTCTTAACACATTCAAGTATCCTCTGCGTCCCTGCCCAGGGAGAACCGGTCACAATGTATATATTGTCCGCTGTCATTAACCCATCAAGATAGTTTTTCAACCCATCCGGCGTGATTGCGCTGGCAAACAGACATCTATTCTTACCGATTTTACCGGCAGGCCTTCGCAAGTCAAACATTTCATCTATCCATTCTGCCGTTACTACGTTAACCCTTGCTTCGTTCAAAGCAGATGCATACAGTGCCACATTATCATCGTATATGCAGGCTGCTGCCGCCAGATATCTGTAAGCCCTTGCAAAATACCGGCTTATATCGTTTTGTATGTCCAATATTGTCTGTTTGTTTTTATAAAGAATCCTATCATCCCAAAATTCTCCCAGGTTAACAATCTCATCAACAGCACCGGGGTTTAAAGGATCAACCACATGGGGCGCAGTACCATCAATCATTGCTACCCCAATCCCGGGTATGACTATGCCATCCAGGCTTCCCCAATCACTGGAGCAGTGCATATTTTCTATATCATAGCCCGCCTCCAGCACTTGAGCGGCTACTTTTTTCACAAAAGTGCTCTTCCCCACTCCGGGCCCACCCTTTAGAATAAATATCCTCTTAGCCTCCTGCGCATCGATGATGTAATTGTAGAAACTAAAAAAGCCTTTACAAGTGTTACCCCCCGGGAACATATCCCTACTCATACCTTTTGGCATCAATATCACATCCCTCATTGCTATGATATGCCTAAGTGCGTATATTTAATTCAGTAAACTGTTTTCGGGTCGCATAAATAATTTATGCTTCCGATAGCATAAAGCGGTAAATTGATCAGCCAATCCTCTTTTTTATAATCGGCCATGGAAGTCCGTACAGAAACTTTTGGACTGAAGGTGTCACGGAATGTTTTCATTTGAGTTTCCGCATTTTATCTGAATACAACACGAATATATCCTTAGCAGCAAG
>CAYOKA010000125.1:0-6535 GCA_964404395.1 uncultured Oscillospiraceae bacterium
CTTTCTGTAGGAGCATCATCACCGTTATCTCCGCTTCAACGGTTTGATTGATATTTTTTTACAATGCTACTATACATCATACTATTTGTCAATAGTTTACAACAAAAAGTTGTCATAGGATAGTTATTTCTTAGATCCAAAATGGTAGGCCGGTGCAATAATTTGGCAGATGAAATAGAATATTATTGTGCTGACTCACCCGAATCGCCTGTGTCATGCGGTTTTCCTGTGTCGCTTGGCTCGCTTGAGTTAGCAGTGTCGCCCGGGTTTCCTGCATCGCTCTTTCCAGAGCCCTTTACGCCATATCTTTCCACAACCAGACTGACCCCTTTTGAGGCTGCTATATCTGCCATATCGGACAGTAGCTTCTCATTGGCATCTGAAAGTTCATTCTTCGGAATGACCAGTAACAATTCCCTGTTGGTAATATCCTTCTCCAGGATCAATATATCATCACTGCCCCATGGTTTTTCCTGACCTTTATACTTAACAAGCTCATTCAGATACCCTTTTAGAGTCCTTTCTGCATTGTCCCCTGCCTGATAACTGGCAGCGGTCAGATCCATGCTCTTGATCATCACGGCCTTTCCATTTGCGAACTTGGCTATCACAGGAAAGCTTGTCGGCAAATTTGCACCAAAGAGCCTTCGTATCTTCAAGCCTCTTTGAAAGTTACTCAATGACCATATGTCCTCCTTTGAGCCCTCCAATACAGCCTGTGTTTCATCACCTCCCATCCAGGCCTTCACTCGCGCCCTTTGCACGAACTCAAGGTCTGGCGTGAACTTGACAGGAAGAGCCAAGTTCAATCTATATCGCACAACAATATCAATATATTCCCCGCTATCCGACAAAAATGAGGACTCACTGAAATCCAACCCGTCAAAGCCATCTACGATATTAAGCGACCTTAGCCTTTCGTCCGCATCTGCAACACTCTCCGTCACAAGGTATTTTTTCATATAAAGCTTTGTAATTGGTGTAAACAACTGTGTCTTGGCATCATCAAAAACACCGCCCGCAATGTAGCAGGCAATGCTCTTAACCTCTTCAAGAGGATCAGACACCACTGATTCTGCCTGATTGATAATGCTTTGAAATTGCTCTTCTGCATTTGCTATTAGCCCGGCACTGTCAGCCGAGCCATCAGAGCCCTGCTTTACGCTATTCTCTATGCTTTTCAGGCTGTTGTATGCATCGAAGACACTGTCCACCTGATTTTTGAAAACATCCGATTTGTCCCCGATACCATTTCTGACTGTATCATGTATGTCCCTTATTCCGCTGATATGATAAAGATAGCCGGCGGATGCCATCTCAGAGGCTGTTTCATTTAAGGCGTGTCCAATCAGTTCATAAGTGTACACCGCCTTAATAAAAAATACCACCGTGAAAAAAGCGCACAATAAGACCGGTAAAATCAATGCCGCTTCCACTGTCATAGCACCTGACCGGGAGGCTGCGTCAACTACAGCCATCCTTTGCTTTCTATTCTCAGCATTACTAGAAGCAGTATCTTCTGCAGCGTCTTTTGCACTGTCTTTCACTGTACCTGTCCTCTTATCCTTCACCTTATTTCTCACCCTATTCGAGAAAACGTCCAGATCGTTAATACCCTTCATAAACAAGCACCTTGTATATGTATCTTCCATCACCGGTTTTCAACTCCTTTTGTACAAAAGGTCTGGTGATGAATAAATATTTCATCGAAACCTCTGCCTCAATACGAACATAGGTATAGCTTTCCGACATTTTGAAGTCCTTTTTAGACTTGCCAATATTAAGCTGTATCAGATCCTCTGCTCTGTCCAGCTTTTTATCCTCATTTATTGTCAGCAGCAAAAGCCTTAGATAATCGTGGTAATCGAAATACAGACGCTTGTCGGTTTTCGGCCCAACTTCTGCCTCCAAACCGATATCAAGCCTCCAATCTCCCTTCATCTTGTAGATCGGGACTGATTTCCCCTCCATAAGGTCCTTCATATCAATTATTGCTTCACCCATTCCCCAGCCACAAAGAACCAGATTAGAAATAATAGGGATGCCCGCTCCCCCTGTCCACCAACCGGCCACTGTAGTGGCTATGCTTGTAGCCATTGTCTTCTTCTTTGCGTCAGTATAAACATGAAGGGTGTTTAACCCGAATCTGACCAAGAGGAGCTCCCCCTTTGTCATAACCTCATTGAGCTTTTGGGAGGGTTGCCCATGCAGGATATACTCAACCTCACTGCTATAAAAAGTGTCCATTGACTCCTTCTCGTATCCATGCAGGTTTGTATCCTTAATGCTTTCCCCGTCCTTATGAAGTGTCGGAACAGAATTTTTAAAGGTTCCCATAATATATTCATTCAAATAAATACTGTCTCTAAGTGCGACCGCCTGCCCTGCCGCAATATCACCTATAGCTGCAATGAATCCCAGTGCATTCTCCTGAAACATACCCTCTTCATCGTAAAGATCCATGTCCTCATCCACATGAGCCAGATCACCGTTGTATTGCGCCTGCTGCATGGCTTCATCTGAAGTATCCCCATCGCCGGGCCTGTCCTCATTGAAGACTTTATCCTCCTCATCGAAGCTGCCTGTAATCACCTTGGTAACAGACGGGAGATTTAGCTTTTCAATGCCCGCCGTTTCATAATTTATGTCCTCGAATATTTCCTCAGCAATGAACTTCTTTACTGCGTCCGCCTTTCCATCCCGCGGGTCATCCTTTTCATCGCCCTTGGCAGGCTTGGAATAGTCATAGCTGATGCTGGCATAATCACCAATAATATCAAGCAATCCGGAGGGCAAGCCTTCCTTAGGCAGGTTTTTCACTCCGCCGATAATGGAACCGCCTGTTCCTCCCAACATATCCATCCTCTGAGCCACCTCTTGTAAAATGTCGCTGTTGGATCCAACATCCTTCAGCATCTCTTCAGCTCTTTGTCCATCCAATACAAGCTCTTTCAGACTTTCAAGCTCTGCTTGCAGCTGATCTTTGAAATCCTTTGAAAAGGTACCTTCCTCTCCCTCGAAGTTCTCCTCTAAAAAGGCTTCCAATCTACTGATGGACTGCTGAGCCTTTTTGCCCTTTTCAACGATCTTCTTTATTTCGCCGACCGCATCTTTATTTGCCTTAACATAATCGCCGGTTAGAGAATACCTGATTTTATTCCATAATTGTCTAAGCTCATCATCGGCAACCGAGCAGCTATCCTCAATATCCGATCTTTCATCTTTTAGCTCATTCAAACGCCTCTTGATTTCTTTCATTTCAATGTCTATTTCGCTGCCAATTTCGCTGTCTACATTACTGTCCTCCCCTTTTGTCTCCTTCCTTTCCGCTGCTTCCCTTTTCAGCTCCGACATTTGGCTCTCAAGATTTCCGATACTGCTATTGAGTGAACTAAGGCTGGCCTTCAGCTCTTCCAGGCTGGCTGTCTTTGTATTAAAGCTTTGATAAGCCTCTTCCCAGCTTCCGTTTAGATTGAATCCATTCACGAATTTTTCGGCGTCATTGCCAAGGCCGTCAAGCTTTTTCTTAAGCTTCTGTTGAGATTTGTCCATGCTCCCAAAGAGCTTATCTATACCGACCTTTTGCTTGTATGCCTCAGACATCTTGCCAACATCCTTCACAGCCAGAAGCTTTTCCATAAAGCCTTCCACCAGCTCCGCGGGAGCTCTATATTTCATATACTCCAATACCTGCTTTTTTACAACACTATTTTCACTCAGATTATATATGGGCGTCACACTGACTTTCTCAATCCTGAAGCCAAACAGATCCGAACTGCCTTCGTAGAACTCTTCACCACATGAAATTGAAAGATTGCATGTCAAAGCTTCTTCAAATTGATCCCTCAGTTCTGTTGCATCCGTCATGGGAATGGCAAAAATTCCATACCCTTCCTTGAGTTTGCTTCCGTATTCGGCCAATACTGACCCGGCTGCGGCATCAGCTGCCCTCTTTACAATAGTACGTCCTGCATTTATTCTTGAAATATCTACAAGTAAGCCTGCAAGTATCAGTACCGCCATCAAAATAATCGCAGAAAATACACTAATCTGCCCTGACGTCATTTGGGCAGGCATAAAGCTTTTAAGGATAAAGCTCCGCTTCATTCTGAGACTTCTTTTCATATGATGCCCCATACCCCCTATTCATACTTTTTATAAAACAGTCCCTGAACCCATTTACTGCTTTGCCTTTACTCCGGATCTACTTTATCTCCGGATCCGCTTCAGTCCATGAATTGCTCCAGCCTTCCTTTAATCTCGTTTATCATACTTCTGCTTTTCTCCCCAAGGTTTTTAATCTGTGGAAACTGATTTTCCAGTTTCTTTTCTATGTCAATAATGAAATCTGTCGTCCTAATAAGTTCAACCGATTCGTCAATTGTAGAAACAGCTTTTACCTCAATTTCTATGGTATCGCTTCCCCCAAACATCTTCATGAATTTGCCTAATGGCAGGTTGTAGCTCTTGCAGATTTTCACTTCCAGCTTCCTATACACGGCATAGTCCTTCACTACCGCTTCTGCGGAAGATTCTACGGGTTGAATCAGCTCATGTCGCCGTGCCAGCTCCAATGCATATTCTTCAATACTTTCAAGTCTGGATTCCTTATCACTGTCAAATAATCTTCTATATAGCTTGAACTTCTCGAAGCTTTCTTTGTCCGGCTTTATCAATACCACATTACAAGTACCCGAAGGCCAAGCTGCTGCGCCTGCTTCGGCGGCGGCTTCTGCCGCGGACTGAACCAGTGCTCTTTGGTAAAGCAGTAACCCCATGTAAACGGCTGACACAATGCTAAGTATGACTAAAGGGACTATTATACAAGCCTCCACAGTAATGCTGCCGTTTGTGTTAACCTTTGTGTTAGCCCTTGTGTTAGCCTTTGTACTTTCACTTCTACCTTCTTCTATGCTGCCGCTCATTTTGCACTTTATTGTGCTCTTTTTTCTCTTTGCTTTACCCGCTTCGACGGTAACCTTCATATAAGGTAGCTCCTATCTAGTAAAATAATTCATTATTCCCATATATTTACTGTATGATAAAATTATACACCATATTTTGGTAATTTGAAAGAGAAAAGTGAATTTTTATGAAAAAAATAAGAAACCTTAGAATACTCTAAAGAATTGATAACGGCTTGTTACCTTATCCCTTGAAATATAGTTGAAAAGCAGTGTTATTCTGCCTTCAGGGTTATTGTCCCACTGTTGTGAACCGTCCCCATTGAGAGAACCGTCCCCTTTAAGAGAACTGTCCCCTTCGAGAGAAACGTCCCCCAATATGATGGGAAGAAATTGTTCGAAGTGAACTTTTTTTAGAAGCTGCTTAGTAGGCATACCGGCGGCCTCGGGAATTATTTTAGCGACACTATCCCTATCCTTGAGATAGTCATAGCGTCGATTATTAAAACCGGGGCTCGCGCTCCTCTGCAAAAAATCCGGTAGAGTTCCGCTATTGTCTGAGGCCAGGAAATCGAGCCGCAAAAGTTCGCGAAATATGGCTTGACTCTTTTTATCCATACGCTTTGATGCAAATTGGTCAAAGGTTGCATATAGCTGCCGCAGACCGGAAGAGTATTCCAAAAGACCATCCTCCTTATGGAAGCGGGCAAAGCTTTCATAAAAACCAAAAGGTGACTTAAAACAGTTCGTTATCGTGTAATCCAACGAATACACAAATCTACCGCTGTTATAATACCTCTCCACCAGCTCGGCGACATCCTTGAGCATTATCAGTTGATCAAAGCTGATGTCACTACCGGAAAGAACTTCATAAGGTGGGAAATCAATAAACTCAAAACCCAACTCCTTCGCTTCCTTCCTTAGCCTTGTCCCCTTCAGGAATTTCAAAAATCCAAGCTGCAGCTGATGTGACTTTACAGCATACACACTATTGAAGGAATTTCCAAAAGAGCTGTAGTCTTCATATGGCAAGCCTGCTATCAGGTCGGTATGTATATGGACATTGTTATGTTTTTTTAGGCTGGACAGATTTCGCAACAGTCTTGTCAGATCTGTTTTCCTGCATACTGCCGCAAGTGTCTCTTCGTTGACAGTCTGCACCCCCGCCTCCAGCTGAAAGAGACCCTTTGGAGCATTCTGTAGCAGTTGAATCGTCTCTTCGTCAAAAATATCCGCTCCAACCTCAAAATGAAAATTGCAGTCAATTCCTGACTTATTCATCTCCAATATGTGTCGGATGATTGCTTTTGCTCTCTCTGCATTGGCGTTGAAGGTTCTGTCCACAAACTTAATTTGCTTGACACCCGAGGCCGCCAGTCTATCCAGTTCGGCGAAAACCCTGTCTAACGGAAAAAATCTAACGCCCTTTGATGCTGACGAAAGACAGTAGCTACATGAAAAGGGGCAACCTCTGGAACTCTCGTAATAGGCTATTTTGTTTTTCACCGACTGAAGCATTTCATCAGTATAAGGCGAAGGTATCTCATCAAGATTTCCCACATATGCAGGCTCACCCACAATAATTCCCCTATCCGAGCGCCATGATAAACCTTTAATTTTTGCAGGTTCTG
>CAYOKA010000126.1:0-6514 GCA_964404395.1 uncultured Oscillospiraceae bacterium
CGCTGCCCCTGCTGACTCTCCATTGCCCTGCTCTGCCCTCTGCTGTCCTGCGCTGCCCCTGCTGACTCTCCATTGCCCTGCTCTGCCCTCTGCTGTCCTGCGCTGTCCCTGCTACCTTATGCTATTATCTAATTGGGCATTATGTGAACCCTGTAAACATCCGAATGTAAGCATTGAGCTTATTATGAAAGGTCGGAAGTGCAATTAGGACACTTTGTGGCTTCCAGATGTATGCTTGTCCTGCAATATTGGCACTCCTTTGTGGTAACAGGTGCCGGAGCAGGTTTTCTCTTAAACCTGTTTATTTGCTTAATAACTACGAAAATGACAAAGGCTATAATCAAGAAATCAACAATATTTGAGATGAAAAGACCAATCTTCATAATCGGCGCACTGGCTTCCTCCGCCAATATAATACTGTCATAAGGCTTCCCGTCCAAAGGAATAAAGAGACTTTCAAAAGCATCCCCGCCTGTAATAAGTGAAATCACAGGCATAACAACATCGTTTACAAGTGAGGTTACAATTTTCCCAAATGCGCCGCCTATGATTACACCAACTGCCAGATCAATTACATTGCCTTTTACTGCAAACTCCTTGAACTCCTTTAAAAATGACATGATAATCTCCCCTTTTCATTTAATGTTCCATTCAGTTCTGCCAATTCCTTTTGCCTATTACTCTTTTCGATCCCTTTTGTCATTTCCTTTTGCTAATCCAGCTCTGTCAACCCAGCTCTGTTTCTCACTTTTACCCATTCTCAGTTTATCCGCTTCACTTCAACCGGAACAATTGAAGCCCACCCTTATATATTATCACATGTATCCATGCAATTAAAATACTATCCTGAAAAATGCTAGGTTTTTCAACTAATGGGGTAAATAATTCTATAGTGAGGTGCAATAATGCATTGAAACCCTGATTTATGTAACCTAATCACAGGAAAAACACCCCTTTTACCATAAAATCCTTCCCATTAGTTGAAAAATCAGGCATCTCACTGAATAATCAGCTTATTATTACCTTTATTTGACATTATAGGGGGTATAGTGTATTATACTTGCATGATGAAGTATTTTAGTCACTCTACTGCTGCCATAATGTGGGATGTCCCGTGCATTGAGGCTATTCTCGGCGATAAGGCCGGCAAAGTCGACAATGGCGATAAGGACGACAAGGTCGATAAGGCCGGCAAAGGCAACAAAGCCGGCAAAGTCGACAATGACGGTAAAGCCAACAATGGCGGTAAAGCCAACAATGGCGATAAAGGCAACAAAGCCGATTCGCCCAATATTACAGTATCTAATTACAACATGCGATATAATGTTAACGGCAAGAAGGTCCATGCTTGTAAGCTTGCGCTTCCAGCCGGTGCGATTAGAAAGCGAAATGGCAAAGCAGTTGCATCCCCAGAATTGCTATTCCTGGAGCTTGCATCAGAATTGAGCATTCAACGGCTTATCCTGCTGGGTCTTCAGTTATGTTCACATCCGCCTAGATCCCGTTCTTTGGCAATCACGACAAAGCATAAGCTCGCCTCGTTCCTTGCAAAGACTTCAGGACACCGAGGACACCGCAAAGCTATACGAGCTGTAACATATGTAGAAAACGGTTCTGCATCGATTATGGAATCTCTGGCATATATGGTTCTGGCGCTCCCACACACCCTGGGAGGTTATGGTCTTAATGGGGCAGTTCTTAACCAAAAAATAGAACTAAAGGATGAAATGAAGACAATTCTTGGGCAAAACCGCTGCTTCGTGGATCTGTACTATAGAAAGGCTAAATTAGCAGTCGAATATGATAGCTTTGCTTATCACAGCAACCCGTCAGAACAAGGTAAAGATGCCATTCGATCAGCTATTCTTGAAAGGCAGGGTATAGATGTAATGCATTTGAGCACAATCCAGCTATACGACAAAAATGCCTGCAGAATCTTTGCCAAGAATCTCTCGGCTCGGCTCGGGAAACGTATGAAAATACAAGCAAGCAGGTTCGATGAGATGCATAATTTATTAAGGACACTACTGCCAGAGGGAAAACCAGAATCCGGGCTGGCTGAATAAAAATAAGAGCCAGCTTAGCATCAATACCCTTTTATACATTTGCTTAAAAAATTGGCTATTTTTATGATCAAGTACAAGTGGCTGAATATACAACGCGGGCGCAGTCTGTCCGCAAGCATAGCCTCTTATATATTACAAAGGTAATACGTGCTCGTACTCACAATATTAGGGCTGGTCGCAGGCAAAGCTTCGTTTACGTTGTAAAGGTAATTCGTGCTAACGCACTCAACATACTATCTGCTCGCCCAATCATCCTGAATCTGCTCACCAATCATCCTGAATCATTCGGCACCCATATCTATCACCCTAAATCAGGCTAACGGAATATTTAATGGAATAGATATAGCGCACTGCTGAAAATTTCAACTAATGGGAAGAAATATGCCTAAAAAAGCCTTATTTTATAGACGATTTACCATAAAATGAGCTGAAATAGGGATTTTTTACTGTAATTGTACCCCATTACCTGCAAAAGTTAGCAGTGCGGATTCACTCAATATTAGCTTTTTTCATCATTAGGTTATACAGTACCTGAGCCATTTGCGCTCTTGTAGTCATTCCCGTTGGAAGAAGCTTCCCGGCACTTCCGTTGATGATTCCGGTTTCGACCAGCAGTGCCATAGCATCTCTCGCCCAGTCGGCTATTTGTCCCTCATCTGAAAAGTCAGAAAGAGTTTTGCCCTGCCCGCCAAAATCAGTCAGCGTTTTGCCCCGGCCGCCAAAGCCAGAAAGAGCATTGCCCTGACCGGTATCGTCGGAATTATACGCCTTGGGCAGCTGCTTTATCGCTCCCAAAGCATTATACATCAGAGTAACCATTTCCTGACGGGTGATAGCTCTATCCGGAGCAAACAGGCTGGTCGCATCCTCCGGATGCTGCTCACCTATGCTGCCTATGTTGTTCCCCACTCCTTTGGAGATACCAAGCCGTTTTGCTGCAGCCAGATACCCGGTATAGTATCTGTTGCCGGCATCGGCGAAGTTATCGCTTGGGTTCTCATCCGGTGATATGTCACAGACTCTCATCAAGAGAACAATGCATTCGCCCCGTGTCAACACTGCCTCAGGACTGTATTTCCCCTTGCCTGTGCCCTGTGTTATCTCTCTTGCCGCAATGAAGCTCACCGGCTTATAATACCAGGCAGTGGATGCTACATCACTGAAAGCAACATGATTATATACAACTGCAAAATCGCTGAAATGAGTGGTGGAGAAAGTCACTGTACCGGTTACAGGGTCATAGCGCCCGTTCGGTATAGAAACCGCATTCCCGCTTCCGTCCAGATACCATATCACAATGCTCTCCGGGTTTTTAAGCTCCTGCTCCGTCGGTGTATATGGTATGCGTACTGTCACTGGAGCATCGGGATTGTTCCAATCAACCTGCTTACCATCCAGAGTAAGAGTAAGTGCCAGCATAGGCCGATCGCCTATAGCCTGCCTGATCTCCTCGGTCAATTTTGATTTATCGGCTGCTTCAATAGTAATCCCTGCCAGCTTTCCTTCAATGTCTGATATCCCCGCTAGCATTCCGGCGGGAATTCGAATGCTGCCCAGCTCGGTGGAAGCGATAAGAGCCGCTTGCGTGTATGGGCTTGCAAGTGCATCAGCCGGTATTTCCAAAGTGTAGCCCTGCGCACCCGGAATTGCGGGAATGTCCAAAGAGGCTTCCTTATCCCCGGAGAAGAACTCCTGTGCCAGAGAAGCATGTGATATTATCGCTTGCCCCCCTCTTAGGTTAACGCTGATATCCCCTTGTTTGATTCCGTCGATGGTAAGGCTGGCAGTGTAGCTTCCTGAGTAAGCGGTGCCGGAGTCGCCTCGCTTGTCTTTCTTGTCTTTACTTTTGCTGTTAGTCACTGTAACAGTATAACTCTTGTCAATCTCACCGGTAGTCACAGTAACGACAAAAATATTCTTTCCATAGGTCATTGAAATGGGATTGGATATTGATACAGCCACACCATCCTTTGTAATTGAAACAGTTGATCCAGGATTTTGGGCTACCACTGTGAGGTTGGTTTTCGAAAGGTCACGTGTCTGGACGTCATATGCAAATACATCAGGATTGAATTCCATGAATACGCCGGTGAGGTTCAGCACCGATAGCAGGGCGCTCTCCTCTGATAGCTCCGCAAATGTCACATCTGCTTTATAGCCTGCCCTGTTAAATAGAAGGCTTGCAGTTTTCGACTCCTCACCCGGGATATTCAAAAGGCTTGTGCTGTCTGCTGCATTATGGGTCTGCTGCCTTTCCAGCACATTGTCATTTTGATCCCGAAGTGTGACAATTATGTTGCCATTACTTATAGTATTCATGGAGTTGTTAGTGGCCTCAACCTGCACCTTAGTCTTCCCGTCGGTAGTCTGAGAGAGGCTTGCCAGCGATACTTGCCCACCGTTTTTTTCGATGAGGCTGTAAATATTCATATAATCTATATCATTGGAGATGTCTGCGTCTTCAACACTCTTACCTCCTTCGGTCAGTACAGTCCGGAAAAAGACCGTTGCTCCGCCTTCGGGAATCTCGCCGCTCTCATCAAGGAAGTGCTGCAAATCCGTTTCTGATAAGGTTATATCCAAAGACAGTAGACTGTCATTTAGCACACTGAGATCGTCATCGGAAACTGTAATTGTCTTTAAAGGCGATCCCTCTTCAAAATCCGGTCTGTCCCATACCTCCAGCCTCACGGTGTGAGTACCCCCCTTCAAAGCTCCAAATGCAGAATTTTGAAGAAGTACACGGAAGCCGCGCTCACGACCGGTCTGGCTGGTTCCATCAATCTGATAAATACCCACATCCGGAAGGCCAAGCAATAAGGAGCCGGTTCTTGTGTCAGTTCCTCCTTCTCCAAATTGGGCTGTAACAGTATAGTCGGCATGGGCAACAGGATCAGGGACAGTGTGGTAAATCAGGTATTTCCTTTCCTCGTCAGGGGCAAGGGTCTCGTCATATTCTACAGTCTGTCCACCCAGCTTAATGCTAATGCCGGTGATGGTGTCTATTCCATCATTTTTCACCGTAAACAGCACAGGCATCTCCAGACCGGGCAATATATCCTCATACTCATAATAGGGTTCCTTTACCGTCAAAAGGTTTTTGTATTCGGCAAGAGCACTTGTAATTGTGGATGGGCCGTCCGCTTCGGCAAGCAGCATCATGAATTGCACTTTTCCTGTATCCGGGTCTACTGTCGAGTCCAAGGAATACAATGTGCGGCCTTCGCTCAGCTCCAGCAGCTTATGGCTCCCAGTGGTCGTAAATCTACCCTCGTTTGATACAAGCCTGGTTCCGTAAACACTGTACTCGTGGATGCGGTCCTTGTCGTCATTCCCGGGCTTGCTAAGAATAACAGACAAATCTTCAAGACTCTGCGCCCCCTTGGTGAACATGAAGGTTGAGTAATCAGTGGTTCCGCTGCTATCAGACAGCTCCAGTGAAAACTCAGGATAAAGAGTTCCGTCGGAGTTCACCGCAACCATCTGTAATTTGCTTTCCCCATCCTCGGTCTGCACACTCCAGCCAATTACAAATCTTTCTACTCCATCCGGGAATTTAACGGCACTAATCTGAGGGTTTAAATCCTCGATTATATTGTCGGTGAGCCGAAGGCTCCGAACCAGCTCCCCCTTTTCATCGAGGACAGCACAGATAATCTCCGAATCTCCCTCGGACTCGTCAATTTGGTAGGCAATTGAGGAAGTCCCATCGGGGAGCATGGCAGTTTTCATGGCACCCACTTTATTTACGCTGCCGTCGTAAAGATACCTTGCCTCACTCCAGGCAGCCCCGTCATAAACAGAATACATGATATAGTCACTGGTAAAAGCCAAAGGATTATCCATATCAGCTAATGTTACGCTGCGCCAGGCCGTAATAGCCTTGTCCCCGTTCGAGGCGGTAATAGGCGATAAATCAGGGTTGTCATTATTGGTGAGTCTCGTGGAAGTAAATTCTCCATCCTTATATATGCCTGCCATAACCTCTGAAGCGGCAAGGATGTTTATCGCATCCTCCACAGTAGCTTCGCTGCCCGCTATTCCTTCTATGTCAGTGAAGGTTCTAATCCAGGCTGCCGAAGCTCCGTCCTTTGTCCCCGAAACATAAGGATTGCTGTCAGGATAACCAGATGAATCGTCTATCTTTACTCCTTCTGCTGAGAATGAGCCGCTTTCATCTTTTACAGTAAATAGCACCTTTGTATCAGAAATATCCTTGCTGCCTATATCGGATAGATACACCATCAGCTCGCCATCGTCAGACAGCTGTGGTGAGGCGTTGGGATATGCATTGGACCAAATATCGGTCAATTCCTCGGCTGAGAATAAAGCAAACATTCTTCTACCTGACGAAGGAGAACCCCAGGATCGATCATAGTCCTCCAAATAGGATCGGTCTTCAAAAACAGCACTTTCCTCCAGAGGAACAAGCATCATCATACCCGAAG
>CAYOKA010000127.1:0-6510 GCA_964404395.1 uncultured Oscillospiraceae bacterium
AGGTTTTACCATACAAATAAAATTGAAGGGGCTTAAATGATGGCAGGAGGAATTGTGTTATGAAAAAGATGATTTATCGTGGATTGGCAGCATCCATGTGCATTGTGTTCCTGCTCATTTATTTGCCCACCCTTGCCGTTTCCTCTCCACGATATGAGAACAGCGGCATGGAGTTTATGGATGAGACTGCGGCGGGCATAAGCCTGTACAATCAGGAGAAGGATTCGCTGCCTAAGCTACCCGACGGCAGCGCACCGACCCAGTATAAGCTAATTCAGGACACCAAGCTCTATATCAACTACCGAGTCTGGAGGGATAGGGGAGTACTGTGCTACGGCAGCTATAAAAGTGTGCCCGGAAATGATTTCAAGGCCGGGACCCAGCCGCCCGGACAGCCTGAAAAGCATGGTGCAGGGGATGGTTACTATGCCAATCCCAGAGGCGGCTCACGGGGAGAATGGCGCTACCACGGCTGGGATGTTTCGGGTAACAGGCTGACGAATATATTCTTCATTCCCGACAGCGTCGTAACGAAATTCAATGAGAGGGACTGGGTAAAAGAGCCGTGGGATAACCTACCAAGAGATAAACAACCTCAGATTAGTGACTATAACTATGCTACTATTGGAAGTGAATATTCTTCCGACATCAAATCCGGTGTGCAGACCTGGATCAACAAAGCCATGGATCAGTATGGAGGCGTCCCCCTGGTAGGAGCAGCTGTCGATCCCGAGGTTTACCGCTACCTGAATGTGGAGTCCTCGCCTACCATAAACCGAATCGGACAGGGAAGGATGTGGCACATCAGGCCTAACCAGTCCATTTGGTATCAGACAGTGGCAGTGCCTATCCAGGACGCAAAGAAGGATCTGCCTGTGGATGTAACATTAGAATTACTGACGGAGCCGGACAGGATACAGGATCTAGGTGAGGCAATGGACGATATGTCCTTAGTCCTCCGCTACAAAGTGACGGCGGAGCTGAAGGATGCCGACATTTACGACAATGATGTAAAAAAAACGGTATATTACACGCGGCATGACATAGAAAGCTGGATATTGACATTCAATGATACAGATAATCAGACCAATCAGGCGCAGATGCCCCAGCAACAGGTTAAGGTATCCCCGGTAAACAACAGGGGCACAGCAGAATTCACGCTTAAGACCACTTATGGCCTGTTTCGCAGCTACAACTGGGACATATACGTCACAGCCAAAGGGCAGGTCAGCTATAAGGATGGGGAACAGGGCAACTATGGCTATGCCGGTCTTCATACGCTTGTAGGTACCAGCAGACCTGCCGACCCACCCCAAAGAGTTGTGGAAAACTTCACTCCTAATCCCAAGATTCCCGAGATTGCTTTCGACGGTATACCTTTTGCTGCAAGCGACAAAACCGACATGTCAAAGGTTGCGACCAGGAAGGTCTATGTAGACGGGATACAGGTCAACGATAGGGATTTTTTCTCCGGCAGTTACATATTTCCCGGAACAGTAGGCGTTAATGGGAGGTTTGCATACGTGGATTGCGAATACCAGGTAAAGGAATTCCCCGGAGAGGCCGGGAAAGTGGTTTCGAGGGATGTAGTGTATATTTATCCCACAAAGCCCATTGCTAACTTCAATATTTCATCAAATACATGGAAGCAAAACAGAATAATAACGGTTGAAAACACTTGTAAGGCAGGAAATATCGAGCTTGTCACAGACCAATTCCCCATCGTAGGGTATGAATGGTCCTACGGCGGGGATATAGCTCAGCTGCGTAAGGGCACCGACACAGATTTTACAAAGGAGCTGCTATATAAGCAGCCGGGAGTCTATTCACTTACTCTCAGATGTAAAAACACGCTGGGCAAATGGTCCGAGCCCTATTCGGTGGAGTTTCAAGTGCTCGAAGACATTGCGCCGGCTGTGGGTGTGAACCTTTCGGAATCTGTCTATACCCGAAATGACAAAGTGGAGGCATGGTACTATTTTGTCGGGAGCACCGACGGAGACGTGCTAAAAGCATCAAACATAGAGCTGTGGCACGACAGTAATAATGACGGGACCGTTGACGAAAAGCTTATGGCATGGAGCGATCAGGAGGAATTTCCTGAATACACACCGACTAAGCTCGGATATTACAAGTATGTGGTTACTGCACAGGAAGATATCGTATCAGACACGCTGATAAGGTACATAAGCGAAAGGGATAAAAAGACGGCAAGCTATGAGGTTGAGTTCTGGGTGGACAACTACCAGCCCTTGAGTGATTTATATGTTAATATTCCTATACAGAGGCCTACTATTGACATCTATTTGATGCTCGATAAAGACCTGGATGCTGAAAAGATTAAATATGTCAAGGAAAATAGAATTAGCATATCGAACTGGCTACTGGGTAAAAATATCATTCCCAATACCAACATATGGGATATGAAGACCTACACATATTCTCAGCCTGCCAGCACAAGCAAAAATACCGGCAAAAGCTATCCTTCGTCAACTATGACTTATTCAAGTAGTGGTTATTCCGGCACTTTGAAACGAACGAGAGTTACGAATAATGACTATTCAAGGGATGAAGGAGATTTCGAGGGAAAAAGAGAAAGCAAGACAGCTACGGCGACGGGGTCGGGGTCAGCGACGACCTACTGGAAGTGTGGCGAGTATGGCGGATGGTACGTGACAGACTCGTCTTCAACAAACAATCTTACGAAGTCATACTCAGACAGTGACGGCTTCAAAGGGACATTAAAGCAGACAATATTCACCTGCACCTCGAATAACGGGAAACCAACCGGTGGAAAGCCGGGCGATACTTATATACAGAGAAGAAAATTTACAGCATCATACGAAGGTACCGTGTACAGAACCGTAAAGGTTTGGGTGCCAAATGTAAAATGGTATAACAATTATACAGGCTACTATTCGGGCACCATATACAAGCATGTGAGGCAGCCCTATACAGATGTGTTCAATCCAACATCACAAAAGTATGTGATCTATATAAGTGACAATAATGTATCAGAGCCGGCTGACCTGAATATGGTCATGGCTTATGCAAAAACTGCAAAGCTCTACCTTGCCGGAGCAGCGGGAATACAGTCTCAGCGTGCTCATGATAAATATTTCAATTCTGCAAACAAATCGATTGATGCTCTCTTGGACGAAGTTCTAAGGGACATTGCGATGAATAGTCCGCTTGTTGAACAGCTTTATGTGCTTCAAAACGAAGGTTTTATAATGAATGCCGGCCACATGGATCTTGAAGCCGATCCAATTGTAGAGATAGGGATGCAGTATGTCCATGAGCCGAGTTATTACGACAATCCCACGGGCAATGAGCCGGGCACGGTTTCAGTATTCAATGAGGAAGAAGGATGGAACACTACAATAACATCAAGCTTTGCAAATGTAGGAAAGTATACAATTTATCGCAGGGTAAAGGACATGCCGACCACAGACCCCAATTTTGCGGAGTACTCATATTATTCTGCGAACACATCCCTGGAAATCCATGTGGTTCGCAAACCTGTTGCGCTGGCAACGCTGGACTGGGACTATGATGCGAATAGCAGCACATATAAAACCTGTTGGGTGGATTTGAGCTATGATCCCGATCATGAGCACAGCCGACCGGACAAAGGTATCGTCGACCGCAATATTATGTGGCGCAGGACAGGCGGGCAATGGAACTACGGTGTACCCGACAATCTAATACCCGGAACATATGAGCTAAACTATTATGTTCTTGACCCGGAGGGCTACTGGTCCGACCCCTTTGTTATGAACTTTACCTTAAGCTCAGCACCATCGGTGCAATTCCAAGCGTCCCTGAGAACACTGGACAGCAACTTAAGTTTAGTTCGAATAGCGGGCAATCCAAGCAAGCCCGGCATACCTGCATCAGAGTTTTTGGAAGCCTATGACCTTTGGACGCGCTATCCCCATGATGTAAAGCTTGAAATGGCACTGTTCAGCGGAGCAAAGAGGGTTGCTCCACTAAAGACTGTGGCCTTTGGGAGCACAACAGGCAAGAAGGACGGAAATGATATTACATGGAATGATATAGTATATGAAATACCAAAGGAGCTGGCGGATAAAGATTATGACTTCAAAATTTTTGCAGTAGGGGAGGGCGGACAAAGTACGGAAAAGAGCTTTGCAGTTACCCTTTCCACACCGATAAAGCTTGACCCCACTATGCCGAATAAGGTAATCGGAGGAACTGTGATTGATGCCGCTGCTAATACTTCAAAATACGCGGATAAGGTAAATGTTGTGCTCTTCTATGGGACCCCTTATGCAAAGTCATATAGTCTCACAAGAGCACAGGGCGCTGCAGACACAGGGAAGAGATGGGGAGAAAAACTATCCATACCCAACTCAATACCCGAGGGCAATTATGTGGCCAGGTTCACGGCTGCGGCTCCAAATGGAACTAAACAAATAAGGGATGTACCATATGAGCTGACAAACCTTGCTATTACTGATGTAAGCATAAATGGCTACTGGAACCACTGGCGCGGACAGTTGGATATCCTGGACAAGCGTATGACAAATGAGCCTCACAGGTTTCTTTCACTGGAGTGCATAAAGATTGACGTTACTACTATGGGGGAGCCTGAACGTGTCGTTATCCGCTTCAGTCCGGAGCTGGAAGCAATGAGCTATACAGACCCGGCCGGCCATTCCTATGATTACGACAGGGATTTCTTTGGATATAAGGTTTTGTTCCCGCATGATTCAACATTTCACCTTACAGGAAACTCAGTGTCCTGGGAATATCATCTCCCGCCGGCTCCCTCCAGCAAGAGTTGGGATAATACCAGGCTGAGACCCCGGTACCGAATGACGGTTACAGCCCACAAAGACGATGCGATTGTCACCTATGAGGTTGACGATATTGATATAACCGGTAATATTTACGATTTGACACATATCCAGCCAAAGAATTAACTTTAGGGGCACCGTCAACACTGACGGTCCATGGTCTAAGCAGTCTGTTTATATGAGCTACCGTCTACACCGATGGTAGCTCATATAAATTTGGCATAGCTACTGGTCCTGTGATAATATAAGTATATTGCTGTCGTGAGAAATTATATTATCGGATATAGGGAAGAGGATTGTCCACACAGACATAAGCGGGCTTCTTAAAGTATATATTGTATATTATGAAAAAAAGTGAGGTATCATTTATGTGGACCAGAAGTGGACTTAAGGCGAGAGCAAAAGAAGTCCTGCGGGGGAATTATTGGAAAGCGTTTCTGATCAGTCTGGTGATAGCGTTTGCATCAGGCGGAGGCGGCGGTGGTGGGGGCGGCGGTTCGGCAAGCTGGAACCAAAGTGGAAGCTGGAACCAGGGCGGTGGAAGTAACTGGCCATTTGGTAATTCACCCTTTTCCAACCCGGATTCAAGGTTTTTCCTCATTGCTGGTGCCCTTTTAGCAGTAATAGGTGTTGTCATTGCTGCCGGGATAGCCATCCGTATCTTTCTTGGATACCCTCTGGAGGTCGGAGGCAGAAGGTACTTTGTCCAATCTGCGCAATATTTCGATAACAGAAGATGTTTCAGATTTGCATTTGATGGACATAATTATCTTGGGATTGTTGGAGCAATGCTGCTCAAAGGCATTTTTAACTTTTTATGGTTTTTATTATTCATCATCCCCGGTATAGTAAAGGGCTATGCCTATAGTATGGTTCCCTATATACTGGCGGACAATCCTAATATAGGAGCGCGCAGGGCAATCGAACTCAGCAATAACATGACACAAGGGCATAAATTCGATATGTTCGTGCTGGACTTGTCCTTTATCGGATGGTATCTGCTTGGTGCGCTGGCTTTTGGAATCGGCGTATTCTTTGTGGCTCCTTATGAGGATGCAACTAAAGGTGAGCTATATCTTGCCTT
Organism: uncultured Oscillospiraceae bacterium; assembly: GCA_964404395.1. Lineage (GTDB taxonomy): Bacteria > Bacillota > Clostridia > Acetivibrionales > DTU013 > JAAYBT01. The sequence goes on from CAYOKA010000127.1 coordinate 5,908, forward strand.
GCGCCAGAATGCTATTGAGCAGAGGATGTGCAGCCTTTCAGAGCTGAATCTCTTTGAACCGAGTGGGGAGTATAATCAGTGGTGAAGGCTATAATAAACATTACAAGACATTGAAGAAGGGATGGATTCCGTGGGTTGGCTTGATAAGCTTGAAAGGAAGTTCGGAAAGTACAGCATAAAAAACCTGATGCTGTATATCACAGTTTTGAATGGGGTTGTTGCCATTTTATCATTTATGGACAGCAGCTTCATATCAAAACTTACCCTTGTTCCATCTCTTGTGAAGGAGGGAGAGGTTTGGAGGCTTGTAACATTCCTCTTTATACCGATGAATACCTCTCCGATTTTCCTTCTCATTACACTATATTTTTACTATTTGATCGGTTCGGCATTAGAACGGGAGTGGGGTTCATTCAGGTTCAATGTCTATTACCTGATTGGAGTGCTGGGGACTATTGCCGCAGCCTTTGTCGTTGGCTATGGGGAATCGTCACTTTTGCATCTGTCTCTGATTTTTGCCTTTGCATACCTCTATCCCAATTTTCAGCTGCTCATATTCTTCTTTTTCCCGGTGAAAATAAAGTATATGGCCATAGTTTATGC
>CAYOKA010000128.1:0-6379 GCA_964404395.1 uncultured Oscillospiraceae bacterium
TGTCCAAAGCCTGTTTAAAGCTTTCGGAAAAATTCATATATTAACCTCACTTCTTGCAAAAGCCGTATTTATTCAATTCCTATTTTTCAACCGGATTCACACGCATGCCATCTGTATAGCTGGGCTGCGGATCCAGCACAATAAGTGCCCCTTCCTCAAGCCCATCGAGTATCTCAATGTGCATATCAGAATTGATTCCTACTGTTACCTTCCTTTGCTCTATAGTTTTTGAATCCTCATCCACCAGGAAAACCATTATATTGTCATCCTTATCAGGTGTAATTGCCTCCATGGGTGCAAGGAGGATATCCTTTTTATCCACTGTAGCAATATCGCAGGTCACATTGAGGCCGGGCTTCAAAAGATCCCCCGCTCCATCGACCTTAATCAGAACCTCGATAACCGTCTCGTTTCCACCTGACGTCATATTAGTCACAGCAATGGGAGATACAGTGCTTACACTTCCTGTTACCTCCTCATCCTTATCAATTGCATCTCCGGTAATCCTGACCTTTTGACCCGCTTCTACTTCTTTTATGTCATACTCATTAATTTTCGCCCTAACCTGCAAATCGTTGGGGTCAATGATTTTGTAAGCCGCCTGCATGTTGCTTGTAAAGCCGCCCTCCTGCACATTAACCACTGCAACAAGCCCATTAACCGGGCTCATACACTGTTCGCTAATCAAGCAGATTTTCTTTTCCAGATCGCTAATCTGTATATCTGTCACCTTCAGTGCATCTTCATAGGACTTCTTTGAATTGTCTCTGCTTTCAAGCGCTGTATTATAGGCAAGCCTGGCATTATTCAGGCCGGCCACCCCTGATTGTGCTTCAATAAATGCATTCTCCGACATATCAAGCTCAGCCTTCGAAATAGCATTTGCTTCATATAGTGCCTTATTGTCCTCATAGGCTTTTTTTGCATCATTGTAATTTCGCTCGGCGGCTTTCAGGCTTATCAATGCTCTCTCGACTTCAGAATCCATGGTCTTTGATTCCAATGAAATCTTCTGGCTATTTCTGTTAATTTTCAAGGTGTCCAGCTGTGAGCTTAATGCATCCATATCCAATTCAAGCAGCTGCTGCCCCTTTGTTACCTTATCTCCCTCTTTCATCAAAACCCTATTCACCTTCAAGGGTGTATCAAAAAAGATTTCGATCTTATTGACCTCCTCAATGACTCCATCTGCCGAAATGTATGATGAAAGTTCGCCTCTTTCTATCCTTGTGGCATCTACCTTAACCACACTACCGCCCGAAGCTCCTGTAGCTCTTATAACACCCGCAGCGATGAGTCCGAGGGCTAATATGCCAACTATAATTGCGGTTAATACCTTCTTTTTCATTTATGACCTCCATCTTATTTGTCTGTGTTCCGGATCAATCCGGTATATCCCTTATCAAATGTGCTGCCAGGCTAAAAAAGTGCGCTTGCAGCTGAAATGCCTGCTATGCTGATTAATAGCCCCACTAGAAATATCACAGCGGTAACTATATATACCTTTTTCTTTTTTACCCTGCTCACCGCACAAAAGCCAATGGCTAAAAGTACATAATACCATATCCTAAATATGTCGATATTGGCTAGAAATGTGTAAAAGGGAGTCCCCGCCATATCCAAGGGCGCAAGTGTTGCCAGGCTTGTCAGCGGTGCACTGTCGTGGAGACTCCCGGTAATATGGGAAATCGGAATAAGCAGAAAAGTATACAGCACGGTAATAATATTCGCATGCACCGTTACCGACAAATAAGCCTTATACTTCCCCTGCCCGTTCATCAGCTTAAGTATTATGAAAAACAAAAGTGCTGTTAACAAAAAACCAATGATTGTTGCAAACGGAATGCTGATAAGACCTGTTATTACAGAAGCGGGCAGTGACGCCTCAACCATTTCGGGTGTCATCTCCATTCCATAGGCCTCATAGATTTCAGACTGAGCCAGAATTGCCTTTCGCAGCGTTTCCTTATACAGCGGCATTCTAACAATATACAATATGGCCATCGGCAAGGACCCAAAAATCATCCAGAACAGAACTCTTGGCTTTTCAGCCAGGTTTTCCATCAGTTTTCCCGGCGACGTAAATACCCAAAGTAATCTTTTGAAAAAGCCCGGCTGTTTCACGGAAGCTTCCTCGCTCATGTCTCCTAACTGGAATTCTGAATTGTCTACTTGAATCTCCGAATTGTCTACTTGAATCTCCGAATTGTCTACTTGAATCTCCGACATAAAATCATCCTCTTTCCCTTAATTCTTTTTCGCCATCAGAGACTGCCATATCGGCCTGTCTCCGCCATTACACAACAGCCTTTGACTTAAGCTCCTTAATTAAGTCTCTGGCATCGATAGGCGTGTCTACCAACTCATCATTAGTAAGGAAACCGTCGCGGAACCTGATGATTCTCTTGGTATGTTGAGCAATATCAGGTTCATGGGTGACGAGAACTATTGTGGCACCCTCTCTGTTCAGCGCCTGAAATATCGCCATAATCTCCTCGCCTGTAGCGGTGTCAAGATTTCCCGTAGGTTCGTCTGCCAGAATGATAGCCGGGTTATTTACAAGAGCCCGTGCTATGGCAACTCTCTGCTTTTGCCCGCCTGATAGTTCATTGGGCTTGTGCTCCATCCTATCCAACAGGCTGACCCTTTCCATTGCCTCAATTGCCTTCTGCCTGCGCTCCTTCCTACCTGCCCCGGCATAAACTATAGGTAACTCAACATTTTGCAGCGCTGTGAGCCTGGGAAGCAGGTTGAAGGACTGAAACACAAAACCGATCTTTTTATTCCTTATCTTTGCAAGTTCGGTATCTTCAAGATTGGATATATTTACACCATCCAGCTCATAATAGCCGGATGTAAACCTGTCAAGGCAGCCTATTATATTCATCAATGTGGATTTGCCGGAGCCGGAGGGCCCCATTATGGAAACAAATTCACCCTCTTCGATGTTGAGACTGACGTTTTTTAGCGCCTCCACTTGAATTTTTCCGGTATCATAAATCTTGCCTATGTCGTCCATTCTTATAATCATTACTATACCATCCTTAATCTATAACAAGATATTATTTCCTAAAAGCTCAACACCTACCAAAATAACTTACGATAAAAATACATATTTGTCTTATAAACCGAAATATTCCTTTGCAGCCTGAACATCCCTATGTATTTGCGTAGATAAGTCCCGGGCGTCTTTGCACTTTATTTCATCCCGCAGCTTTGCCAGGAAAAACACCTCTATACTGCTCCTGTATATATCCTCGTCAAAATTAATTATATGCGTCTCAGCCTTAATTTTTGATACGTCACCAAAGGTAGGATTCATCCCGATATTTGTTAAGCCACTGTAGAATTCTCCCCTGTACAGAGTTTTCGTAAGATATACGCCATCATGAGGCATAACCAGGTAATCCTCCGGGTGCAGATTAGCTGTCGGAAAACCAATTCTCCTGCCCAGCCGTTTTCCATCCATCACTTCCCCGGTAATTGAGTAATGCCTGCCTAAAAGCTTGGAAACCTTTTCCATATCACCGCCGGCAACATATTTGCGTATCGCTGTGCTACTTACCAGCTCATTATCAACCTTCACGGGAGGGATAACTATAACACTAAAATCATGCTTCTTACCGAGGGCTTTAAGCAGGTTCACATCACCCTTACCCATATAACCAAACCGATAATTGAATCCGCTTACTACCAGTCGGGCTCCTAGCTTGTTCAACAGAATCTGCTTAACAAAGTCTTCAGGCTCAATTCTGGAATACTCTTCATCAAATTCATCAAAACAGACATTGTCTAAAGTTGTTTGACTCAATAGCTGTATTCTTTTTCTGACAGTCGTTAACTGAAGAGTAAACAAATCCTTCCTGAGTATGTTCTCCGGATGCTTTGTGAAGGTATAAATGACTGATTCAAGGTTATGGATCCCGGCCTCACTAATTAGCGTGTTAACAAGCGCCATGTGACCAACATGAAGCCCATCAAAGTTACCAAGACCAACTGCTGTGCCACGTTTGTCAAATGCAAAGTTTTCATTCCCGTATATTGTCTTCATTTATGTGACCCCAATCAGGCTGCTACAATGCAGCTAAAAAAATTTTCTAACCTTTAGGTAAGTTTTGTCTTCTATTAGTTGCAGATAGCCCAATGCAATAAAATTACCTTCCGAACAATAAACTCTAAGCTGATGGTTCTCATCACTCCGGCCTGCAAAGCTTGGAATCTCACCTGAATCTATATTAGCGGAAACATCTATTGCCACTGCATTTTTGAACTTTCTTTCGTGCTCTTCATCCAATGTAATACTGTCCAGCCCTCTAAATATGTAATCAACCTTCAAGAACGCATCTTCCACTCGCCCGCTCTCTTTCATATCAGACAGCTGCTCAAGAGTATATGCCGAATCTATATCAAATTCGCCTGCCCTTTGCCTTAAAAGAAAAGACATATGCCCGCCACAGCCAAGCCTTTGACCAACATCAGCGCACAGGGTTCTGATATATGTACCCTTCGAACAGTGAACATCAAACAGCACCCGAACACCATCGGTTCTATCGACTTGAAGCATTCGAGAGGAATATATCTCTACCTCCCTATGCTTGCGTTCCACACTCCTGCCTTCTCTGGCCAGCTCATAGAGCCTTTTCCCCTCCACCCTCAGAGCCGAGTGCATAGGTGGAAGCTGTAAATATTTGCCTTCAAAAGATGCAATCGCCTTCTCTATTTCTTCATCCATGCACTCTACATCACGCGAGCTAAGTACGTTGCCTGTTGAATCCTGAGTATCAGTTGTAATGCCCAGCGTTAGCTCCGCTCTGTATAGCTTGTCCTTATCCATCATAAACTCGATAGCCTTTGTAGCTCTGCCTGTACAAATCGGAAGAACACCAACAGCCATAGGGTCCAGTGTACCGGCATGACCAATTTTTTTAGTTCCCAGCAAGCCGCGCAAGCATGCCACCACATCAAAGGAAGTCATTCCGGGAGGCTTCAGAATATTAAGTATCCCATCCATATCACACTTCACCCTTTAAATCTGCCAGCAGCTTATTCTTTATCTGTTCCAGACTACCGGCGGCAGTGAAGCCGGCGGCCCTTTCGTGTCCTCCGCCCGAATGTCGGGCTGCTATTGCTGAAACATCAACATAGCTGTTGGACCGCAGATTTACTTTGACTTGGCTGCTATCAAGCTGCTTAAGCATTGCTGCCACCTCAACACCGCTGATGTTTCTGGCCGTATTTATAATACCGTCGCTGTCCTCGTCCTTGGTTGCTAAACTCTCTATTAGGTCATTTGTAAGGGACATAAACGCTATTTTCCCCTCTTCAAATAACTCAAGAGACTCAATAGCCGCTCCGGTCAGCTTAACCTTCCCGTAGGATACAGTATCGAAAACTCTCTGGGACACCTTTGCTACATCAATTCCCTCGCTAACCAGCTCGGCTGCGATACTATGGGTTTGCGCAGTTGTGTTACTATATCGAAATCCGCCGGTATCGGTTGCTATAGCTACATAAAGGCAAATAGCAACATCCTTAACCAGCTTTGCCCCCAACTTCTCCATAAGCCTAAAAATAATCTCACCTGTTGCAGACGAGCTTGTATCAACACAATTGTAGGTGGCAAATCCGGTATTCGTTGCGTGATGGTCAATATTGGCATTCTTTACTGCTGCATTGAACACTACTATTCTGGATGCCAACCTATCCGCATCTCCGCAATCCAGAGCAAGAGCCAGATCATATTCTTTGTTATCCTTTTCATAAACACAGGAAAAATCTCTGCCTGGTAAATCAGCATATACCTCCGGAATTTCCTCATTGAGCAGCACATTTACCTTTTTGCCCAAATCGGATAAGATAATGGCCAGCGCAAAGGAGGAGCCCAGGGCATCTCCGTCCGCTGACACATGGGGCAATACCGCTATGGTCTCTGATTCATTTATTAAGGCTGCTATTACATCCAACACGCTGAAAACCCCCTATTTATCCTGAACCGTATCATTTATAAGCTTTGTAATGTATACTCCACGTTCTATTGAATTGTCCAGCTCAAACAGAAGCTCCGGTGTATAGCGTAGCCTAAGTCTCTGAGCTATCTCACGTCTTACAAACCCGGCAGCGCTTTTCAATCCAAGGATTGCATTCTTTTTCTCTTGTTCAGTTCCAAGTATGCTAACAAATATCTTAGCCATTCGCAGATCCTTTGTAACATCAACGCCTGTGATACTTATCATTTCCGGCACCCGGGGATCCTTCAGCTCATTTCGAATAATAGAGCTTATTTCCTTCTTCATCTCTTCTGATATTCTAGCTGTTCTGGCCATTCAAATCACTCCTCCAGAGAAAAAGGCCGGGCAGACAGTATTCCCGCCCATCCAGC
>CAYOKA010000129.1:0-6349 GCA_964404395.1 uncultured Oscillospiraceae bacterium
AGTATAATTTTACTCTTTAGAAAAAGCAGCGCACCAGAAAACTCTCCAGTGCGCCGCTTCTCACAGCTTTAAATTAGTTCTTAATCTCGGTGGGAGGAACAATCTCACCACTGATGATCTTTTGCTTGTACTGTTCAACAAGGTCTTTTATTTCCTGCGGAACAGACATTACATCGTCGGCAGCGAAAACGCAGTCCACTGCATCCTCGGCAAGACCCTGGCTGATAACACCAGTTTCAAATTTGCCACCTGCAACTTCTTTCATACAATTGTAGAACCAGTTGCGGTAGTTGGTGAAGTTGGAGCATGGAACCTGGCCCGGAATAGCCATACTCTCATCAACACAGTTACCGATCATATAAGTATCGCCGCCTTTTTCCTTGATGGCCTCACGAATGCCCATGGATGAAGAAGCACAAACCTCCAATATGATATCATAACCATCATTCAGAAGGGTGTTGGCGAGTTCTTTACCCTTGGTGGGATCCTCAAAGGAACCAACGTACAGATGTGTTGCTTTGATGTTGGGGTCGGCCTCATGAACGCCAGCCTCGAAACCGGCGATGTTGCGAATGTTGTCACCAACCTCAGCGCCGGCGATAACAGCAACCTTACCGGTCGTGGTCATTTTGGCGGCAACGATACCGCTCAGGAAAGAGGCTTCCTGATCTTTGAAGTTAAGGGTCTTTACGTTGTCCATATCAAGGTCGCCAAGGATCTGGACGAAGTGTACATCAGGGTACTCGGGCGCAACGCGGGACATGGCGTCCTGCAGCTGGGAGAAGATACAGAAGATAAGGGTATAGCCATCATCGCACATGGAACGGATGCTATCCTCATATTCTCCTGATTCGGGCTCCAATACTTTGATCTCGTATCCGAAATCTTTGGCTCCCTCTTGCAGGCCGACATAACAGGCATCGATAGGGCCATCGTCGCCCAGCTTCTGGGGAGTGATCATTGCAGCCTTAAGTACAGGAGCTTTAGCGGTGCTGCTCTCGGCAGTGCTGCTCTCGGCAGATGTAGAAGGTGTAGTACTGTTATTTTGAACAGAACTTTGGGAACCACAACCAGAGAAGGAGCCAGGATCATTGCAACTGCAATAGCAATACTAAACAATTTTACTAATTTTTTCATTTCTAAATCCTTCTTTCTTTTATATTTCCAATCCTGCATTAATTACTCTGCTCAGCAGTGTCTTTCGCTATTTTCTTTCTTTTAAAGCGATCGACGCGTACCAGAGTCAAGATAACCACTGCAAGATATGGTAGCATAAGTACAAGTTCAGATGGCAGCTGCATAAGCTGCACTTTGTTGGAGATAGCCTCTGCCAGGCCAAAGAACATGGTAATGGCAATAAGACGTAAAGGATTGCCTCGGGAAAAAATTACAGAACCCAGTGCGATAAATCCACGACCGACTGTCATACCCTGTGTAAACAAAGACAAAAAGCCCAGCGAAATCTGCGTACCGGCAAGTCCACAGAGCGCACCATTGATAAGGTTGCATATAAAACGCACCCGTAATACGTTGATGCCGACCGTGGCAGCCGCCTGAGGTTTTTCTCCGCAGGCAAGTATCTTCAATCCAAACGGTGTGTGGTACAGCACAATATAAGTGAGTATCGCACAAATAAAGGAGAAGTAAACAATCCATGTCTGGTTGTTCAAAATATCTCCAATCACTGGAATCGCATCAAGTGCATCTGATTTGATGAGAGGGATGCCCACGATCTTATCAGATACAATAGATCCGGATTGATGGAATATCTGTTTAAGAAGAAAAATTGATAAACCATCGATTAGAATGTTCATGGCAAAGCCAACGACAAGTTCATTCCCGCCGAGAACAGATGTGATCAGGTAAAATATAAGAGAAACGATCATACCGACCATAATACCTACAACCACACTGAGCATCCAGTTGTGCGTGAAATAGCTGCATACAACAGAGAAGAAAGCACTGAGCAGCATTGAACCCTCAAGTGTGATGTTTGTCACACCGGCACGGTCATTATACAGTGCTCCGGTACCAGCCAATAGGATCGGGGCTGTCATACGAATGACCACGCCCAAGATTGTCAGATCAGGCATTTTCGCCACCCTCCTTCCTTGATTTTGGCAATACTGCCTTTAATTTTTCGCCTAGCTTGTCAAAACCCATATATTCTGAAATTAGTCGGGCAGATACAAAGCATATAATGGTACCCTGGATAACAGTTGCCAGAGAGCGGGATACATCTGTGAAGCGCTCAACAGCGAGAGAACCGGCTTTTAACGCGCCCATGAACAATGTCCCTATCAGCGTCCCAAAGGGAGTGCTGCTGCCCAGTAGAGCGGAGAGGATACCATCATTGCCAAAAGACGGAGCAAATCCGGATTCAAAGCGCCAGCGCATCGCCATGATCTCCAACTGCACCTGCAAGACCCGCCAGAGCGCCGCTCATTAGCATGACAAGAATACGCATTTTGTCTACGTTTATGCCACCGTAACGGGCAAATTCAGGATTCATGCCGCTCATAGAAATGCTATAGCCAAGTTTGCTTTTTTTCATCATTAAATAGAACAAAAGCACAACAACAAGGCCAATAAAAATAGCGCCGGTAAGTTGATAACCTGTGAATAAATTTGAAAACTGTGCCTGCACGGCAATACGCTCCGTTTTCAGACTGTCTCCGTTCGTACCGCTGGCCAGGAAATAATAGTGAACGATATAGTCAGTTATATAAACACCAACGTAATTCATCATAAGCGCAGGTACGATCTCGCTTCCACCAAGGCGAACTTTGATAAATGCGGGAATAAAAGCCCACATTGCTCCAAAGACCATACTAGCAATCATCATGGCCGGTATGAGAATGACAGCCGGCAGGTCAATACAGGTAACACCAACAATAGTCGCTGCCAGGCTGCCTACATAGAGCTGACCGTCGATGCCAAAGTTGAACATGCCGCCGCGGAAACTAAGTGCCGCAGCAACACCAGTGAACATCAGCGGGGTTGCCCAGCGCAGACTGGTCACGATCGATTTTGCCGACCCGAATGAGCCTTTAAACAACGTTCCAAACACGTTGATCGGGTCATATCCAAAGGAAATCACCATGATAAAGCCAATAATCACACCAAGAATAACGGCTGCAAAGGTTGTTTTAAATCCGATTGGTTTCTGCCTGAATTCAAAGTTCATGAATGCTTCACCTCTTTCCTGATACCAGCCATCAGCAGACCAATATCTTCTTCGGTGCTTTCTTTAGGGGTAGTCTCGCCTACAATCGCACCCTTATACATTACAAGAATACGGTCGCTCAGCGACATGATCTCGGAGAGCTCGCTTGAAACAAGAATTACTGCTTTACCGTCATCACGCATCTCAATTAGTTTTTCGTGGATGAACATGGTTGCACCGATATCGACGCCTCGGCTGGGCTGTGCCGCAATCAAGACTTGCGGTTCACGGTATATCTCCCGGGCAACGATGGCCTTTTGCAAATTACCGCCTGAGAGAGAGCCTGCCACGGTGTTCAACCCCGCATACCGGACATCGAATAGCTTGTACTGCTTATCGGCTACCATACCTGCCTTTTTATAGTTAATCAGTCCATACGACGTGTACTTCTTATCGTCAAGGCCACCCATAATAAAGTTTTCCAGCAGTGATGCTCCGAGTGCAGCCCCCATTGTCTGACGCTCTTCAGGAATATGCGCGAGACCATACCGGCGGCGCGCAAGAGGCGGCTCTTTGCTTTCAACAGTATTACCACAAATGGTAATGTTACCTGTATATTGGCTGCACATTCCTGAAAGCACCTCAATAAGCTCTGTCTGACCGTTCCCTTGAACACCCGCAATGCCAACGATCTCGCCCTTGCGAACACTGAAGTTTATATCATCAAGCGCCATTACGCCAAACTTATCACGATAACACAGATGTTCTGCAATCAGTGCCACATCTTTAGGATGTGCCTCGTCTTTTGGAACTTCAAATTCAATCTCCTTGCCCACCATCATTGCTGCGATCTTCTTTATGTTGACCTCACTGGTTTTTACCTGACCTGTAACGACGCCATTACGCAGCACGGTGATGTTGTCGGTAACGTTCATCAGTTCTTTGAGTTTATGTGTAATAAGGATGATACACTTACCCTTCTCTTTAAGCAGCACCAACGTTTTAAGCAGTTGTTCAATCTCTTGTGGAGTAAGTACTGCTGTAGGCTCGTCCATAATAAGGATATCAGCGCCAAGATACAGTGCTTTCAGAATTTCAACCCGCTGCTGCATAGCCACCGGAATATCTTTTACAAGTGATTTTGGATCTACTTTCAGACCGTATTCCTCACCCAGCTCTCTGACGGTTTTGTTCGCAAGCGCAAAATCTAAAAGTCCGCTCTTTTTACAAATGGGGCGGCCAAGAATGATGTTTTGTGCTACTGTAAGTGAAGGTACCAGTGCAAAGTGCTGATGCACCATTCCTACGCCTTTTGCAATCGCATCCTTAGGACTTTGAAAATTCACTTTCTCACCGTTGATAAATATTTCTCCCCCATTGGCCAGATACATACCATACAGGATCTTCATCAGTGTAGTCTTGCCTGCTCCATTCTCGCCTATCAGGCCGTGAATACTTCCCCATTCAATACTAAGCGAAATATTCTTGTTTGCTACAACGCCGGGAAAAATTTTGGTGATATTTTTTAACTCAACTGCGTATGTCAAGTCAATCCCCCTTTATTTTTCTGTTGCCTTTGTTAAATAGATGAGCACTGTTTGGGCACGTACCTGCCATAACCGGCTTTAGCTTTGATCTCACCGCTGTCATACACCAGTTGTCCGCGAACATAGGTCTGCATGACCTTGCCTTTAAACCGGGCATCTTGATAAATGCCTTTTTCGCTCTTGGTCTTTGACAAAGACTTCTTTCCATCATAAACCCATTCTTTTGCCATGTCTACAACGACGATATCGGCATCCGCACCCGGCATCAAGCTGCCCTTTTTCGGAAACAAACCCATGATTCGAGCAGCGTTGCCGGATGTGAGCTGAGCCAGGCGGGTCAAAGTCAGACCACGCTTATGAACACCCTCGGTAATAAGACCGGCCAGCATGGCATCGTATCCGCCAAAACCACAGTACTCCTTCCAGAAACAGCCCTCTTTCACCTTTTCCTCATCACTGTAAGGTCCATGGTCAGAGCCGATGGTATCGATGGTACCGTCCATTACATATCCCCACATCTTTTCCACGTTTTCACGGTTCCGGATAGGCGGATTACATTTAGCATAAGCTTTCTTCTCCCTTAAGATGTATTTGTCAAACAACAGATAATGAGGACAAGTCTCTACGGAGACATCTACGCCCTCCATCTTGGCTTTTTTTAGGAATTCGGCACCCTCTGCAATGGTCAGGTGGCAGATGTATAAACGCGCACCGTTTGCGCGTGCAAACAACACCGCACGCTGAATAGCTTCCAGCTCTACCCACCATGGTCGCGCATCGTCGTGCATTGCTTCATCCTGACAGTTGGCTGCTTCTATATCTTTACTCCCGAAATCAGCCACTTCAGCATTTTCAGCGTGTACACCAATCAAGCCTCCAAACTTGGCAGCCTCCCTCATGCCCCTCACAAGATAACCGTCTGTGATCTGGGGATAATCAGGATTAGCAAAGCTCATGAAGCCCTTATAGGCAACGCACCCCAATTTATCAAGTTCAATCAGATTATCGATGCAGGAGGGGATCAGTCCACCCCAGAACGCAAAATCCACAAAGGAATTTTCCTTTGCAACCTTCAATTTGAGATTGAAACCCTCCCTTGTTGTTACCGGAGGAACACTTAGCGGCATATCAGCTATAGTTGTGATGCCACCCGCAGCCGCGGCCTGAGAACCATGGTACCAATCTTCACGATAGTTTAGAGGAGAGGGATCCCACATATGTACATGAGTATCAATAATACCTGGCAACACAACCTTATCTGAAACATCAATGACCTCACCATCACCTTTATATTCGCCTGATGTTACCGCCGAGATCTTTTCATTTTCTACTATAAGTGTGCCTTTGATTACTCGATCCGGAAGAACGATACTTCCGCCCTTAAAAATCTTTATACTTTTCAACATATAGAACCCTTTCAATAAAACGTATATTTTATAACTAGTTGCTCATCATTGATGAGCGGTGTATTTTTAGATTACATCTATTCCTTGAGATTGTCAATCATATTATTGATAATTTAATAGAATAATCAGCATTTCGATACATTTTTATTTATTTATAATTATTATTTTCCTTTTGTGTAAGTTATAAAAGTATATTGTTGACAACACATACTCTAATGATTATGATATTA